>JAJZWN010000001.1 GCA_021846695.1 Thermoplasmata archaeon | reverse complement strand
TGTGCATTGAGTATTTTACGGGATGCACGGCACCTGCATTTTTAAGTTTATAACATAATCATTATTTTATAGTGAAAATTATAAGTAATACTTACAGTTGCAGGTAAAAATATCCATCTGCCTGTTTTCTAACTATTTCCTCCACTGCTGCATTTACCATACCTATTCCGGCGCCGGTATCAACCTCCTCCTCACTGAGTTTCATTTCTTTAAGTGTATTTCTGCAGGCATTTATTTTGATCCCTGACTGTATAAGTTCTTTTACAGTGGGAATATACTCGTTTCCCTTCAGCAGGGTTTTCACTGCAGACCTGTTGAAAACAACCTCTATATTTGCTTCCGGCATGGAATTTTTTAAATTTTTAATCTGTTTGAATATTGTTTTTGCCATTGAATAATCATTTCCACATATAATTACGTTATACATGTTAGAAGATTGCATGAAATTATAAATACATTGGTTAGCCTTTAAGTACTGGCAAATCAGGATTTGATTCAACAGTCAAAATAAATTAATATACCTTAGAAATATTGGTTATAATGGATTCTAATCAACTTTTTAAAATTAAAAAAGGAAAGGCATTTCAGGATGTGGTTCCCGCAAGCCAGAAAAATAATATTGTAGCCGCACAGTTAAATGGTAGATTATATGACCTATCAGAAACATCCCCTGAAGAAGGAAACATAGAGCTTATCAGCATTGGTTCCAGGGAAGGTGAAAAAATACTGCTTCACAGCGCTGCACACCTTCTGGCAAACGCCATAGTGGAACTTTACCCTGATGCACTGCCCAATACGAGCAATGAGGGAGAGGATACATTTTATTATGATTTTAATATGCAGCCAATATCCATAGAAGATTTTCCAGTAATAGAAAAGAAAATGGAGGAAATTTCTCATAAGAATCTGAAAATAGAGAAAAAAATTCTACCAAAACTGAAGCTTCTGGAAGAATTCTCCGGAAATAAATATAAGCAGGACAAGATCAATGAAAATGTAAAGGATGGCAGTGAATCCAGCATGTATATCCAGGGAAACTACAAAGAATTCTGCAGAGGGCCGCATGTACCATCCACCGGATTTGTGAAAGTTTTCAAGCTTTTATCTATATCAAGTACCAATTATGGGGGAGATGTAAATAAGGAGAGAATGATCCGGATTTATGGAACTGCATTTCCCGACAGGAAGATGCTGAGAGAATTCCTGCAGAGGCGGGAAGAAGCTATGAGAAGAGACCATAGAAAAATCGGCCAGGAAATGGATCTCTTTACCTTTGACAATGAACGGGCTCCAGGAATGCCTTTTTACGCTCCAAACGGTGCAGTAATCAGAAATGAACTCATAAACTATATGAAAGAACTCAACGCAAAAAGTGGCTGGGAAGAGGTATGGACAGCCCATGCATTTAAGGATATTATATGGAAGCAATCGGGCCACTATTATAAGTATAAGGATGATATGTTTCTATTTACACTGCCAAACGGCGACAGCTATGGATTGAAGCCTATGAACTGCCCCGGCCACATAGCAATCTTTCAAAGGAACATTTACAGCTACCGTGATATGCCCATAAAATACTCAGAGGCTGGCACTGTTTACAGGTATGAAAAATCCGGTGAGATGGGAGGATTAACAAGGCCAAGGGGATTTACCATTGATGATGGCCATGGGTTTGTCAGAGAGGATCAGATATTTGATGAAACCGTATCACTTCTGAAAATAATTCCATCCATATTTAAAACCATAATGGGCACAGATGAAATTACGTATGATCTCAGCGTTATGGATAAGGAACACCCAGAAAATTACCTTATGTCATATAAGTGCTCATCCTGTGGAGAGAAATTCATGCTCAGGGCAGCATCACAGGAATTTAAATGTCCTAATTGCGGGTCTACAGACCTTGAGGCCGATTTCACAATGTGGGACAATGCAACCGAGAACCTGAGAAATGCTCTGGACAGCCTCGGTCTCAAATATACTGAATATCCAGGCGAGGCTGCATTTTATGGGCCGAAAATAGATGTGCATATAAAGGATGCTCTGGGGAGGCAGTGGCAGCTTTCAACAATACAGATTGATTTCTTCATGCCAGGCAATTTTGACCTTTACTATATTGACAGCAGTGATAAAAAGGTAAGGCCCGTAATCATTCACCGTGCCATATATGGAAGTTATGAGCGTTTTATCGCTATTCTTCTGGAACACTTCAACGGAAAACTTCCCCTGTGGCTTACGCCTATCCAGGCATATGTAATTCCAGTATCTGAAAACTACAATAACTACGCCAGAAGCATTAACCAGAAACTGATAGAAAACGGCATCAGATCAAAAGTTGATATATCAGACGGTACAATATCCAAAAAAATTAAACTGATACGACCAATGAGGCCGGCATACATAATAGTTGTAGGGGAAAAAGAATCAAGCAGCAACAGCGTTTCAGTAAGAAACCGCAATGATAAAACAAGAGAATACGGTCTTGATGAGTTTGTTTCAGTGGTGTTGAATGAAATAAAAAATAAGGATATAGGACAGGCATTCTAAACAGTATTGCCATGCCTATGTATTTTTATATGTAATATTTATACAGTACTATGTCCATAATACCTGCAGATTTAAGATATACCAAGTCACATGAGTGGTTTAAAATAGAAAACGGCATAGCAACAGTAGGAATAACTGATTTTGCACAGCATCAGCTTACAGATATAGTTTACATAGATATGCCCGGAAAAGGAACCAGGGGAAAGGCAGGCGACACACTTCTCACAATAGAATCTGTAAAATCTGCCGAAGACGTTTATTTCCCGGTAAGCGGGGAGGTAATTGAAACAAATCAGGAATTGAGTGAAAAGCCTGAACTGGTAAACTCTGATCCCTATAAATACTGGCTCGTTAAAATCAAAATGTCCGATGAAAAGTATGAATCTATGGGCCCGGAAGAGTATAAAGGCTACACAGGAGAATAAAATTATCCATGGACAGAAAGGATAAATATTATACAAGGGCAAAAAAGGAGAATTACAGAAGCAGGGCATCCTATAAACTTCTTGAAATACAGTCAAAATTTAATATTATAAAACCTGATAGCTATGTACTTGAGTTCGGTTCGTCCCCGGGTGGATGGACGCAGGTTGTCCAGCAATTTACTGAAAAACCAGTTATATCAGTTGATATAAATAAAATGGAACCCATAGACAATGTGTTATTCATACAGGGGAATATAAACGACCCTGGCCTTACATCAAAAATCAGGGATTCCATGATATCAGCCGGCATGAATTCTCTTGATGTCATTATATCCGATGCAATGATAAAAACAAGTGGAAATTACGATCGTGACCATTACGGTTCTTACCTGCTCTGTGAAAACGTTATGGAACGTTTCCTATCTTTACTGGGAAGTGGTGGAAACGCAGTTTTGAAACAGTTTCAGGGAGATTCTACAAATACATTCGTTAATACATGGAAAAAATATTTTAATTTTTATAAAATCACAAAACCAAATGCATCCCGCCAGCACAGCAGGGAGGTATACATTGTGTTCAAAGGAAAAATTTGAAATGCATAAATTGCGAAGTCATTCAGAATGTTTCATGTGCCCATCAAAATGCCTCAGTATACTTTTGTAATAATCATAATCCACAACACATACAATTTTTCTGCCATCGTACTCTTTCAAAAGGTTATCAATTCTATTTATTATATATTCCTCTCTGGCTGCATTAACCTTTTTGAAGGATTTTAAATCAACAGCCCTGTTCCATGCCTCCACGAATTCCTCAGGTGTTTGCTGATCAAACTTAAACCGGCTGACTTTTTTCTTTCTCATTGAATGCCTGAGCAAATCTGTGGTTTTAATGTATTTACTGTAAAGAATCTGATATTCTCCCTCTTCCATGTCAAGGCCTATCATTTCAACGTTATTCTCCTTGCAGTATTTTGTTGCTTCTATGTATACAGGTGATGGAGTCATAACTTCTCCGTAATTGGCCAGGTTAATGCCATAAAGTATTTCATAATCGGAAAGGTCTACCTCGAAGGGATCCTCTATAAAATCTTTCATGCCTTCTACCTGTTCTGGAGAAATGGTTATAAATATTATATCTGGCCTTTTTTCAAGAAGTTCCTTTCTCAGTTCGTCTCCATCACGCACAAGCCCCTTGACCCCCCCAAATATATATAACCTGTCATTAACCTGGTACATCATATTCATTTTTCTAACAGTTCATTAAAGCGGTCAATATCATAAACCTTTCTCAAATCATTAAAATTAATTATCCGGCATCCATATACATCTTTTCTGGATGTTCTCTCTTTGTTGATTATGATAGGTATCTCCTCCAGCACATCACTTATCTTTTTTATGGATTTTATTCTGTTTAAATTTTCTCCTGTATCATTGAATGTTCCAACTATCAATCTTGAGTCAGAGCTGAAGGAAAGGCCGTCAAATGGATTCCTGCTTATATACTCGGAAACATAGCCTATGCTGTTCATAATGCTCAGAACTTCACTGATAAACTCACTCGCCGGACTTACTGGCATATCCGGTTCAGCTGTTATGGATATATCAACCTCACGGCTGATGTCTCCCTTGAGTATTGACTCAAGTTTAAGGTATATATCTATTGTTGCAGAGCTCCCTGATTCATATAGGGATACCGACCTTCTTGAGACACCCAGTTTCTGTGCGATGTAACCTATTGAGTAATCTTTTTCCTCCCTGAGATTCCTCATTTTCTGCCCATTTATTCCAACGTAAAATCCTCCAGGAGCAGAATATATAAAAGGAGCCTCTCCATTTATATAATCCTCGAAACTTTCCAGTGAAAGTATAGGTACACCGTGCCTGAAATAAAGGACTCCTCTTTCAAGTTTTCCATTTCCGGCCTTTTCCCCGATGATCAGTGCAGTGGAATCAGTCATTGCACTCATCTTAATAAGAGGAACTACACCTATCTTGCTGAACGTATTCACATTGTAAAGAATCTTGAGTATGTATCTTTCACTACCCCTTCTGCATATTAAATCAAAGGTGACAAGTCCGTAAAGCCCTGGCTCTGAAACTGTAAAATCATTCTTCTTAAGAAAATCGTATATATTTTTTATTAGTTCCTGCCTTGGATCCACGATATACTAAAAATATGGTTACATATATATTTTTCTATTATATCTAATTTTATATAATCTAATTCAAATATTATGCTCCCTCAGGCTTGAGGATATTTTATGCGGGCATATTTTTATTTCACATTTATCGCATATAACATTTAACTTTTCCGGGGAATTGATAATAATTCTGTTCACCCCGGCTATCCTATCAAGACCCTGAAATGTCGATCCATCCAGCTCATTGTAAAAAATAATCCTGATGAAATTCGATTCATAGTCAGAATTCTGTGAATATACCTCTTTGATATTGGATGTATGATTCCTTAAAATATCCATGACCTCAACTATAACCTTTGAATACATTCCTTTATCTATATATACAGTTACAATTTCATTTCTCATTAACAAGGAGACCCTTTTTATGTCAGGGATCACAGAAATATTCTGCATAATCTCCTTAACTACTGGATTTTCATTTACGAATTTAATAGTTTCATACAGCGTCCTGCGGTTCACCTTTATAGCATTTGCAATGCTGCTCAGCGGGACTTCTATATTGTTTACAAAAAATTTATCATTTACTATGGATATCCCGTTTGCATACAGCTTTTCGATTATCTTTTTCTTTACCGGATATGATTTAAAGTATTCATCGAAGACCAGCTGCATACATCTTAAATCCTGTATCCTATAAATACTTTATATGATACTGCTTTTGGAAAAAATTCGAATATCCCTATATGTGCATGAATCCCATGAAAGTCTGCTGTTACAACATTAACAATATATTTCGAAGTTAATTAATAAATTGCTTTTTCAATTAATTATTTGTCATTGTATTTGATTTCAATTACCGTAAGAAATTATTATAAGTAATAATACCATCACTTTATATGTACGGAAAAGTACTGATATGTGACCCCGTTGATAGTGTGCTAAGGGAAAAATTGAGTGATAAATTTGAAATAGACTACAATCCTGAAATATCTGCACAGGATCTTCTTAATGTCATAGGAAATTATGATGTTGTTGTTGTTAGAAGCAGAACCAAAATTACCCGGGATGTCATATCCAGGGCCAAAAAATTAAAGATAATTGCAAGGGCCGGAATCGGCGTGGATAATATAGACACAGATTATGCTGAAGAAAAACACATAAAGGTTGTTTATGCTCCCGGATCCTCTACAGAGAGTGTTGTTGAGATCACACTTGCAATGATGGTGATAGGTGCCAGGTCCCTGTTTAAGGGCATAGAAAATACAAAAAAGAATAATTTTACAAAATTAAAGGGAATTGAACTTGAGGGAAAAACTCTTGGAATTCTAGGATTCGGGAGAATTGGCAAAGCGATTGTAGATGCAGCTAAGGTTTTTAAGATGAATTTTATAGCATACGACCCTATGCCTGTTGAATATCCAGAATATGTTAAAAAAGTTTCTCTGGAGGAACTTCTCCAGAATTCAGACGTTATATCAATAAACGTAACTATGAGGAAGGATTCCCCATATATACTCAATGATCCTGAACTGGCGAAATTAAAAGAAGGGGTAATAATAGTCAACACCTCAAGGGCAAGAGCAATAAATGGAAAGGATATGCTTAAATATTTAAAAAATGGTAAAATATCGGCTTTTGTAAGCGATGTATTCTGGAATGAGCCTGCAAAGGAAGACTATGAACTGGAAATGCTCAGCATGGATAACGTGATGATAACCCCGCATCTTGGAGCCCAGACGAAGGAGGCCCAGAAGAGAATTGCCATAATGACTGCTGATAATATAATCAATGAGTGGTAATAATGCTGTTAATTCCGGGTCCTGTTGAGGTCCCATTCTCGGTTGCGAATGCAGGCTCCTATGTTGTAAATCACCGCTCTCATGAGTTCAGGCAAATTATGGAGGAGAACCAGTCTCTTCTAAATAAATTTTCAGGTGCGTATAAAACTGTAATGGTTACAGGATCAGGCACTCTGGCCGTGGAAACCATGGTATTTTCTCTAATAAAAGAGGATGACCGGGTTCTCTCCATCAGCTATGGTGATTTCGGTGAAAGGCTTATAGAATCTATCTCAAGAAAAACAAAAAATACCCAGTTTATAAAATATGATATGCTTGATATGCAATTGCTGTTAAATGAAATCAGGGACAGGGATTACGACAAATTATTTTTAGTGCACAATGAAACATCGAATGGAACCGCAATACGTGATATGTCTGAAATCATAAAAATAGTGAGGGGTAAGGGGGCAAAGCTTTTGATTGACGATGTTTCTGGTTTCGGCGGTTATTCCATGGGAATGGAAGGGGTCTATGCTATGGTAACCGGCAGCCAGAAAAATATTGCAGCTATCCCGGGAATCGGAATAATATTCCTGTCCAGGGAGGCATGTGAGGATATGGAAAATGTACCATCAGTTAACGCTCCATTCTATCTTGATCTTAAAACTTCCATGAAGTTTCTCGACAAGAATGAGACAGCATACACACCGGCTACAGGCGCATTTAAATCTATGAACTTAGCATTGAAAATACTTGATCGGGAAGGATTCATCAACCGTGTAAACAGAATAAAATCGTCCTCACAGTTTATAAGGGATAAACTCGCAGAAAACGGTGTGAGAATATTTGGCAATAAGGATATATATTCCAGTACCGTTGTTTGCTTTTATAATAACGATAGTGAAATGATAAAAAAACTTCTAAATGCTGGCATTTCTGTGTCAAGAGGAATGGGTTCAATATCCGGCACTACTCTTAGAGTAGGTACAATGGGAGTTATAAATAACTTTTATATAGCCAAATTTTTGAATACATATTTCAAATTATCCGGTGTTAATAAAACAATAAATATGGATGAAATACCTGAGGCAACACGGCTCCCGGCATTCCTCATGGACGATATCAATTTAGCCTGAAACTCAGCCTTTTGTGTCCTTTTCCCTTATTTTCTATTTTTAACATTTCTATCTGCCCAACTTCTTTTGTATTTGCAACATGGGTACCTCCGTCGGCCTGGAAATCAAAATTTTCAATTTCTATTATTCTTACAACCGGCAGTTTTTCTATTAACTGTCTCCCTGGCTCTGTCCTTGAAAGCCCAGGAATCTTGAGGGCCTCGGATCGCTCTATCTCACGCTGGTATACCTTCAACCCCGAATCAACAATATCCTGGGCTTTTGATATTATCTCTGAAATAAGCTCTTTATCTATAATATCAAAGCTGAAATCAACCCTGGCATGGTCATCATATATCTGCCCCCCTGTAAGTAAGCCATTCTTGTAGTCGTTGTTTACCACCCCATCAATTATGTGTACCGCTGTATGGTACCTCATATGTATATAACGCTTTTCCCAGTCTATTATGCCATGTACCTTATCACCACTGGCTAAAGTCACAGGGCCGTCGGCAATATGCATAATTGTGCCATCTTCCTGCCTAACATCAACTATGCGTATATCGCCATTTATCGTTTTCAGAATTCCCGTATCATTTGGTTGCCCACCACTTGTAGGATAAAATAATGTTCTATCTAACACAATACTTCCATTTTCAGCAGAAATAACAGAAGCATCAAACTCTTTCCCGTACATATCGGTATAATACAGTTTTTCAGTCATCTATTTTGTAATGCGATATATTATATTAATATACTTTGTCTTTAAATAAGTATACATATTTGTGCAGTAATATTTATATATCATATTAAAATATCAATACGATAATTATGAGTTTGATAAGAGAAGAGGATGCAAAATTCCTGAGAGAGGATTTCGAGAAAAAATTAACAAACACGGTAGACCTGGTAGTTTTTACATCTGAAGATAACAGCTGCAAGTACTGCAAGGACACTCTTAACCTTGTTGATGAGGTTGGTGCGCTCTCAGATAAGATAAATGTTGTAAAATACGTGTATGAGAAAGATAAGGAAATGGTTGAAAAATACCAGGTTGAGAAATATCCTGCAACAATAGTCGCAAGGCATGGTGATGAGGATGGAAGAATTATTTACTATGGTATTCCATCAGGATATGAATTCGGGTCACTTATAGAAGACCTTGAGAATGTATCAAGTGGAGAGGCTGACGTATCCAAGAAGGCTGTTGAACTTATCTCAAAAATAGAAAAGCCTGTGACCATAAAAGTTTATGTAACACCAACATGCCAGTACTGCCCGAAGGCCGTAATTACAGCACATAAATTTGCCCTGATGAACAAGAACATAAAGAGTGAAATGATAGAATCACTTGAATTCGATAAGGAAGCATCAGACGCAGGGGTTTCAGCAGTACCACATATAGTTATAAATGATGATGTTACATTCCCCGGAGCATATCCAGACGACCAGTTCGCAGAGTATGTGATGGAAGCCTACAACCACCAGGAATAATTTTTTTATTTTTTGTTTAAGATAAATAGAAATTTTATATAAGAATTTTAAATACACTAACTGCGCCATCGTAGCTCAGCATGGTAGAGCGGCTGACTTGTAATCAGCAGGTCGGGGGATCGAATCCCTCCGATGGCTTATGAATTTTATTCAGTAGATTCAGTATATAGTTCCTATTCCTGAATACATAGATTTTATGCCTGTACCATTTTTGAATCTTGCTAGCGAGAATTGCGACCAGTCAAATAATGAACTCTCCGGGGCAATACCGGTTACCATATCAGCAACAATAACCCCATAAGCAGGAGAAAGTTTGAATCCGTGCCCGCTTAATCCGGCACAGATATATACATTTTCCATCCCATTGGAGGCCATGGAATCGATAATGGCCTGGCCATCCGGTGACATATCATACAGACCTGATATGGCCGCAACAATAGACGCATCGCCCATTGAAGGAATCCTTTCTGTTATTTTGGCAAGATACTCCTCTATATAACTATCGGTGACATGATCCTCAATATTTTTAGTGACATCAAATACCTGCTTATCTATGTGCGGGTCCAAACTTCCGATTGCTGTGAGCGTTTCACCCTCCATTTTATAATAGGCGGACTTCTGCGGGTCCCACAATGTTGGTTTTATTCCCTGGCAATTCTCAGGTCTCCTCACGTATATAATGTCATGTACAGATGCATATAATGGAGGAAGCATACTGTCATCAAGGCCTGAAGATCGAAGAAGATTATTTGTCCAGGTGTTGGTAGCCAGTATAACTGCATCTGCACTGTATTTTTTACCAGATGCAAGATAAACCGATGCACTTTTTCGTCCGCTCTCAACCTTTGTGACTTCCGTGCCTGTATATATTTCTGCACCAAGAGCCCTTGCTGCGTTTGCATATGCAGAGGCAGTTGCAACAGGGTCAGCATATCCACTTTCAGGCTCATAAAGTATGTAATCAAAATCACTGGAATCAATATCTGGGAAAAATTCCCTGACCTGTGATACTGATATCTCATTTTCATGAATTCCGAGTTCAAGCAGCATATCACGGTTTTTTCTTGCAGTTTCGGCGTTGTTGCCGTTAAATGGGAATACCATGCCAGTTCTTGTAAATCCTGAGTATCCAACCATGTTAAAATTGTTGAATTGATTTATGGAATATAGTGCCATTGATGCTATGAGCCTGTTACTGTAATGGGTTCTGACCAGTGCACTGGATTTCCCGGTATTTCCAGATGCAATATTGCCACGATCCAGTAATGTTACCTTTACGCCTCTTATTGCAAGATTATACGCTATGCTGCATCCAGTACTTCCCCCACCTACTATAATAACAGATCTAACAGATTTATCAAAAGGCATCATAATCTATATTAAATAAATATAAAAATATTATCTGTGAAACAAATATAAGTTAAATTATTCTAAAACTCAGTTAAAATATGTGGTCTTACCCCTGTCTTCATCCTTATTTTTGGATATTACATTCTCCTCATCGAATTCTATATATGATACAGAACCAACCGGTATGAGCCTCAATTTTGTTTTTCCATCAGATGTAATTCTGAATACCAGGGATCCCTCCTCGCCAAGAATAGCGTAGCCGAAATATTCCCCCTCTGTTACTAGGGGATTGTCATCCCCGCTTGATGAAACAACAGTATACTTACCTCCTTTCTTAATCTCTATCATATCCATGCGTGGATATAATATTCTATGTAAAAAGGTTTATTATATCATATGCAGTGGATAATTTTTATAGTATACTGAAATACTTTAGCATGGCCGGGACCTCATGTAAAGTATACACATCCGTTTTTTTCCATGATTTCAGCCACATGAGAGCGGAATTTGAAAATGGCTCCATGGACTTTTCAAATAGTTACGAAATCAGATATGATCTCTTTGGGTGCAGAGATACTGCAAATTTGGGGAAAATACTGGAATATTTAAACAAAAATCTTGTTGATTACATATTTACATTCAGATCAAGACAGCCTGACCAGATAACAACAATTTATAATTATGCCATGAATTATTCTCCTCCTACGGTAGACGTTGATATTGGATCTTTCAATTTCAGGAGGGACCTTTTTAATGATACAAATCTCATGGTTTCATTCCACGGTTTAAATGATGACAATGTGCACCTTATATTAAATAATATGTCAGCACTTTCCCCTGATATATATAAAATAGCCCTGCTTTACAATGATACAGGAAAATTTCTTGAGGATATAGATTATCTGTATCATTATAAGAAAGAACATACAATCAAACTTGCATATATACCCATGGGAAACAATAATAGCCTTTTCAGGCTTTTTTCTGCTATTGCTGTTTCTGATTATGCATATGCTTCATATAAGCATGCAACAGCCCCAGGTCAGATAGAAGCATCTGAATTTATTTCACTATTGAACCGTTTCAGAGAAAAATATGAATAATTCCCGTTGTAATTAGGTCAACAGCTATGGCTGTCAAAAGCAATCCCATTATCCTGGATATTACAATTGACCCAGTTTTACCTATCCTCTGGAAAATTCTCAGAGAATACTTTAGTATAATGAATGCCAGTATAAGTACAAGAATTACTGCGGCAATTACAACCATTCTTGACAGTATATCTATTCCGGTCCCATTAAAATAGATTATTGCCGTTGTTATGGATCCAGGGCCTGCAAGGAGTGGTGTTCCTATTGGGGCTATTGCTATTGCCTCCCTGTCAGCTGAGTCCTGCTGCTCTGCATTCGTGATTTTTGTCTGGGAGGTTTTTCCCTGCAGCATATCAAAACCGACCTTGAAAAGTAGAATACCGCCTGCTATTTCGAAATCATATATGCTGATTCCAAGAATATCAAATATATATACACCAAGGAACATAAAGCCGAAGAGCATTCCGGAAGCCATGTAAACGCTTCTCCTGATAACCTCCTTTCTCTCCTTCAGACTGTAGCCATCAGTGAGTGTGATAAGTATGGGCACTGCCCCTATAGGGTTAATTATTGCAAACAGTGCCACGAAGACGGTTATAAATAGAAGCAGAATAGCCATTTACCCACCATAATTAAAACGTATTAATTCTTTTGCCCTGCCGTCATTTTATTCATATGATCTTGTATAATTTTATAGTCCATATAAACCAAAAAAACCGTTACCTTGGCATCTATAAATTCTATACTTAAATAAAAATTTTTAAATTAAGATCACTGATAAGACCTATCCTCGCTATAATTGTAATAATTATAGTACTCTCCTTTCTGGGATCCTGTTGCCTCTTCACCTATTGCGTTGGTCATACTGCCATAGTATTTTTTGATCTTTTCCTCTACAGGGACATACAGAGAAAGTGCCTCCTTGACATCGGATTTTTCTATTAACTTATGATGATTTTCCACTGCCATATCGCCAGAGGCCCTTACTAGTCCACCAAGTTCCCTGAGCTTAAGGGTAAGAGCGTTGCTTTTGTGATCCTCAAGTGCCCTTCTTCTTCCTTCGTTTATAATGATATCCGTTGCATCTATGGCCATATTAGGTATTTTCCCATCCATATTGATTTCCTGGGCGATAAACTGGAGGTATCTCATTCTGTTCTCCTTTGTGTCCGGCATAGAATTTTCCATTAAAATTTCGTAGCCATTTCCAACAATCCTTGAACGGAGCGGGCTCAGTATATACTGTAAATCCTGTATATTACATGCTGCGACAAGTATGAAATCAGTAGGGACATCATCCACCTTTACACTTGCTCCCGCACTCTGTGGATTTCTCCCCACGATGGGGAACTTCCTTTCCTGCATTGCAGTGAGTATGAAACGCTGAAGCTTTCCTAAGTGTGTAATTTCATCGATAAATAGGACCCCTTCATGTGCCATATGTACTGAACCTGCAACTACACGTTCATATGGCATGGTCCCCAGCTGTGGGTGCCCGCCATATGGATCATGTCTTACATCCCCAAGAAGCTCAGTCTCGCTTGCACCGGTGGCCAGCACAAATGGATTCCTGTCGATGGGCACTATTACCTTGCTTGGACTTTTCTTCTCAAGTTTACGTCGTCTTTCCAGTGTTTTTTCATCTAATACCCTTATCTTATCGCCATATTTCTCGTATACTACTATCTCTTCCCTGTCACCGACTTTTCTGGTCTGGGTTACCCTGTCATTGTTGTTATTCACACCAAAGGCTACTCCTATAACGTTAAAAACATCGTTGAATGGCCCCTGTGTATTGTTTGCCGCCTTGCTGTTATTACAGTTGGGGCATACACTCTCTGTGGGCGGGGAATAAAAACCACAGTGGGGGCACTTATACCCCAGTCTCTGTGCAACATTGTCAGGCGCATCTTTGGGATCTATGATTTCTCCCTCTATGGAGTTCATTTCATGTTTTTCCTTCTCGATCTCACTGATAGTTCTTACCTCTACAAATGGCCTTTCTGGATATGATGGGTTATGTACAACCCTGATTTCTTCCTCCGGCCTGCTAATGTAAAAAGACATGGCCTGGGCTATCATGGATTTCCCGACCCCCGGAGGGCCAACAAGAAGAAGATTCCTCCTCTGTTTTGCGGCTATAAGTGCAAGGCGTACAGCTTCCTCCTGACCTATTACCCTTTCCAGCGGGCTTGTTGGTATTTTTAAATATGATGTATCAGGGTAATCGCTGTAATTCACATATGATCCCATGTAACCACCCTGATTCCGTCCGGCTTCTTTGTTACATGTCCCATTTTCATGCCGTAAATGGATTTAATACCCATGTTGAAAGCTATATCAACAAATCTCTGGGATATAACACCGCCACTTATTATTACACTTGCATTTTTAACCCCCTGCATGAGATCAACAGCATCTGAAATTGGGTACCTTGCAACCGGATTTGATGTACTGTCATATATTTCAACTGCCTTGCTTTCATACAGTTCATTTAATTTATTCCTTACAAAGCGTGGGTCTTCAACATCCCTGATCTCTTCTTCTACAGTTGTTGCAGCAGGCTCACTCTGTTCTACATGCTTTTCTTCCTTTTCTGGTTTATGAGGTTCTTCCTTTGTTTCAGGCTTTTTTTCAATATTTACATTCATGTCTGCAACAGCCTTGTTGTTCTTCTCGGTAAATTCTTTGAGCTCCTCTATCATCCCATGCGATTCAAGATACTGATTTACAGGAGCCTTGTATTTTAAAGCTTTAACAATTTGCTTGTATGTAAGCTCCTCAACTTCTGTTCCAGGTGGGGCCCTTGCTATGAAATCCACATCAGCAACCTGTAGCATTTCCTTTATAATAAGTTCGCCTCCATGGTCACCGTCAACAAATAAGGTTACAGTTCTCGCCTTTGAGAGCTCCTTTACAGTTTTAGGAACGCTGGTGCCCTGAACGGCTATGGTATTTTTAATGCCGTACCTTAGAAGATTGAGCACATCATTCCTGCCCTCAACAACTATAATTGAATCGGACGTACCTACTGCAGGACCTGCTGGAAGGTGTTCCTCTCCGTATGATAAAATTTCTTTCTTCTCTACTTCCTCCCTGACAGACTGGATTATGCTTTCACTGAGGCTCTTTCCGTTTGTGCCCATTTTTTTATACAGTTCTTCTGCCCTCTGAATAACTTTGTCCCTCTTGTTTATACGTACATCTTCAACGTCCTCTATGTCTACCTTTGCCTTGCATGGGCCTATCCTGTCAATGGTTTCAAGAGCTGCTGCTAGAATTGAACTTTCTACCTGATCAAGCCCGGAAGGAATTAATACGAACCCTTCTGTTCTACCTTTCTTGGTATCTATTTCAACCTCTATCCTGCCTATCTTGCCACTTTTCTGTAAATCCCTTAAGTCTAATTCCTCACCTAATAATCCTTCAGTCTGCCCGAATATTGCACCAACAACATCGGGCTTTTCAACAACACCATCAGTTACTATCTTTGCTTTGATAACATATTTTGTTATGTTTGGATCGACATTCATTATTACCACCGTTATATGCGTTAATTAAGTCATTATGATAATTTTTAGTTACCATTAAATTGTTATGTTTAAAATGTATATAATCTATTCGTTGCCCAATATGATATGGTAATATAATTTTAGCATAAAAAATAACATCTATACATAATAGAAGATCTGGTCGACTGTGTACTTTATATTTTGGTTCAAATTTTTTTCATGTATTCCAGGTAAAATGCATAGTAAATATGTGAAGAAAGATGGAGTAACTTGCAAAAGGTTAAAATAAGGCAGATATATCATTTAAAGAATGATTAAGTTTGGTGTTGCAGGAATACCACTTACCAGCAAGGGGAGAACCTATATAGATTCTATCGAAGATATAGGGAACCTCGGATTGAATTCTCTGGAAGTCCAGCTGTTGAGGGTCAATGTAAGTGAAGACCCTGCGATTGAATATGTTGGTATGTATCCAAAAGATGTAGAGGATTCTATTATAGTTGATGTTTTAAGGCCAGATGAAAACGGGAATTATAAAAGTATAGGAACTGAGAATGAAATAGAGGAAGACGATATTATACAGGAAATTTTCTGGAATATGGCCCGTAACTATGAAGATCTGAGGAGCGGTAGTGAAATAGCCAGGGAATTAGACGTGGACATCTCCATGCATGCCCCGTATTATATGGATATGCTTAACGGGGGAGAAATGGCTGAAAAATCTATCAACCATTTGAGGTGGTCACTCCTAATTGGTAGGGCCATGGGTGCAAAGAGAATAATCACACATACAGGATTTTATACAAAGAAAAAATCCGAGAGCCTGAAAAGGGCGCTTGATATATATTCAGATATAGCAAAGGAGTTTTCACATGAAAAGGGATACCCATACATAGGCATAGAGGCTGCTGGCAAAAAGGATCTATTCGGCACACAGAAAGAACTATTCTACCTGGCTGACAGAATTCCTGATATTGAACCTATACTGAATTTTCCACATATACATTCCATAAACAACGGTTCACTGATAGATGCAAAGAACTTTGAGGATGTAATAAATTCATTTGCAAAATATTCTAAATACGATCTCTATACAGAATTCGGCGGGGTCGAATATGACAACGGGAATGAATTAAAAATAACTGCGATAAAGCACGGGGATCTAAAATTTGAAACCCTTGCTGATGTTATCTCGTCCACAGATAGGGATATGGATATAATATCCATGTCTCCTCTTCTGGAACATGATGCACAGTACATGGAGCTTATGTACTGGAGGGCACTATCAAAAAAATACCAGAAAAAACTTGCAAAGAAAATATAGGTGAAAAAATGAGAGAGTATCCTGTTAAGAAAACCGTAAAGATTAGCATTTCAACCATATCTGAAATTCTTAAATCCTACAATATGGATTTTGAAGAGAAGGATGGTCACATTCTGTCATCCTATCCAGGTCTAAAAAAAATAGAACTATGGACCGATGGCAAAAAGTTGTATGCAGAAACTGAAACAGATATGGAGTATAAGAATCCTGGTGAAACTATTAAATTCTTCAATAATTTACTGGAAAAATTGACCGGTTATACATCAAAGGAAAGAAAGAAGCTAATATCTAAATAGTTTATTTTATTATAAGATATAAATGTTTAAAGATAAAATTTACATAATCAGCATTGTAATAACAATTGTTTCACTATTCTTCTTTATTGTATCAATAAACGATCTTTTATTTGGCAATGGAGCGCTGATTCATTTATTTTCCCTTAAATTTATAGGTGCGTGGCAGTACTGGGTTTTGATTGTATCTGTGATTTTATTTTCTTATTTCGCATATATGTCATATTCCCTGATAAGCGATATGTCAAAATTCAAAAAACTCCTGCAAAGTTCAAGTAAAAAAACCTTTATTTCAAACATGCCCGACCTTGAACGAATATCTAAAAGATTCGGTTCCCACTACGATGACCTGCTTACTGAGGCCAAGCATAAGTGGGGCATCAAAAAATAATTATTTTAAGATATTTTTTACAAATTCTGGTAGATAAAATGACCCGGTCAAAACATCACTGTTGAAATATTTCCCCGTTACTGTAGACTCATCCCTTCCTACTATCCGGTCAGGGGATGCCATGGTAAAGGACCAGAGGCCACTGGGGTATGTAGGTATAAATGCACAGTATGTTTTTACATCCCTGAAAACTTCTGTCATTCCTTTATGTGCCATAGCAAGAGCCGTGGGCTGGTAATATGGGGACCCTGACTGTGTTACCACTATTCCATCTGTGGTTAAATGTGACTTTATGTCATTATAGAACTCCTGAGAAAATAATCCCTCTGCAGGCCCTACAGGATCTGTGGAATCAATTATAATTCTGTCAAACTTATCACTGCTTTCTTTTATGTATTTTATTCCATCGCCGATAATCAACTTCACTGCACTTTCCTTGAATGAAGATGATATTGCCGGGAAATACTTTTTGGCAACTTCAACAACGTTTCCATCTATTTCAACGTTAATTATGTTTTTAATCCCAAGGTCAACAAGGCGCCTTGCAGCACCGCCATCCCCTCCACCTATAATTAGAACCCTGGAGGGTTTTGAATTAAAGTAGTATGGCACCATTGTTATCATTTCATGATAAATATATTCGTCCTTTTCGGTTAGCTGAACAGTGCCATCTATAGATAGTAATTTACCGAAATCATAGGTGTCAAAAAGGTCTATCCTCTGATAATCAGTTTTTATTGAAAGGAGCTGATCCTTAATTCTGAAGGAAAGCTGCAGGTTGTCTGAATATCTCTCTGAAAACCAGTTTTCTATTAGTCTCATGGGAGTTTATATTTATTCCATATATAATTTTTAGGTAGACAGGTGATGCATTTTTGAATTATATTCACATTATCTCTGCTAATATTCAGATATATAAACTATGATATATATTAAAATCACGATTCTGATTCCTAAAAATTGGCACCAACCTGTAAAAACAGTACTCTGCTAGATTTTTTAGAGAAAAGTTTTTATATAACGAATTACATTAACTATTGGTGAAATAATGGTAGGCATAAGTGAATTATCAAAGAAAGTTGCCAGCACGACCAACACAACCCAGAAGAAGACAGCTGAAATAATAACAGCATTTCTGAAGGAGACTGTTGACTCAGTAAATGAAGGAAAGAAGGTAAACCTTGCTGATTTCGGCATTTTCGAGAGAAAAGAACAGAAAGAAAGAGTTGCAAGAAACCCAAAGACCAGGGAAGAAATAAAGGTTCCTGCCAAGGACAAATTTGTGTTCAGAGCATCATCTGCAATCAAATACAAGGATTAAAATACAAATATTATTTTTAAATCTATATTGGCAATTTTAAATTACCGATATAACTTACAATTTTTGGAGAACTCAACTATAAAATAATATACTGCAATGGAGTTTTATGAAAGTTCTGGGACTGGAAGGCACTGCCCATACTGTGAGCGCAGGCATTGTAGATGAAAAATCTATACTTTCCAATGTTTCTTCAACATACATACCAGCCTCAGGGGGAATACATCCTAGAGAAGCGGCCATCCATCATGCCGATAAAATTGTTCCGGTTATCAAGGAGGCATTTGAACAGTGCAATGCAACACCTGATGAGATCAGCCTGGTAGCCTTTTCTATGGGTCCCGGCCTGGGCCCCTGCCTACGTGTGGTTGCTACCGCAGCACGGGCTTTTTCAATAAAATACAATATTCCGGTAATAGGTGTAAACCATCCACTTGGGCATGTTGAGATAGGAAGAAAACTTTCCGGTGCGAAAGACCCGGTTATGCTGTATATCTCCGGAGGAAACACTCAGGTTATAGCACATGAAAACGGTTCGTACAGGGTACTGGGAGAAACCATGGATATAGGTTTAGGCAACATGCTTGATAAGTTTGCCAGGGATCTGGGAATACCGTTTCCCGGGGGACCTGTTATAGAAAAACTTGCATCCAGGGGAGACAAACTTCTTGAACTTCCCTATTCAGTAAAGGGGATGGATACATCATTTTCAGGAATATATACGGCTGCACGGAATCTCATTGGAAAGGAATCATCTGAAAATATATGCTATAGTGTCCAGGAAACCACATTTGCTATGCTGGTAGAGGTGCTGGAAAGGGCACTCTACTATACGAATAAAGAAGAAATACTCCTGGCCGGCGGCGTTGCCAGAAATGACAGATTAAGGGATATGGTACATCAAATGTCGGCATCTTCAGGTTACAGGGCGTATTTAACCGATAAAAAATACTGCATGGATAACGGTGCCATGATTGCCCAGGCCGGCATGCTTATGTATCTATCCGGCCAGAGGCAGGATATAATGGATACCAGGGTTAATCAGAAATTCCGGATAGATGAGGTTTCAGTTCCCTGGATTAAATCAGAGGAAACACGGATAAATGATCGCAGGGGGGCCGAAGCTTCCATAATTGATACGGAATTTTATGGCAGAAAAGCAATCAAAAAAACACGCATGGAAAAAAATTACAGGAATGCAGAACTGGGTAGAAGAATAAGAAATGAAAGAATCAGGAACGAATTCAATCTCCTATTCAAATTGAAGGAGAACGGAATAAATGTACCTGTAATCTATGATTTTGATAAATATGACTATTCACTAACAATGGAAAAAATTGAGGGGATAACACTTAATAAATTAATAAATGAGAATAATTTGCCGCTGGATAAAATAAGGAGCCTCGGCATTCTGCTGGCACATATGCACAACAAATTGCTTTCACACGGAGACCTAAATCCAAATAATATTATGGTGCGGGAAAACCAGATATATCTCATTGATCCAAGTATGGGGTCGGTCAGCTGCAGTATAGAGGAAATGGCTGATGATATCTTTCTTTTAACAGAATCTTTTAAAAGTCTGTTTTCTCAATTCAGCCAACCACTGGAAAAAACACTCATTGAATCATACAGTGAAGTATCAAATAATTACATAGAAATAGCCAGTGTCTTGGATGAAATAAGGCAGAGAAGGAGATACGTATAGATAACATAAATTAATTCTAATATGGGTGTGATATAGAATGGTGTTAAAATTTATAACAAGTAATGAACATAAATACAGGGAAGTTTCTGCAGCCTTCCAGAAAAACGGGCTTTACCTATCATGGCAAATGAAAAAATATGAAGAAATACAGGCTGCAGATAATGAGACTATTAGCAGGGATAGCTGTATGAAACTTGCAGAACATATAGAACAGCCCTTCTTCATTGATGATACTGGACTATATATAGAAAGGCTGAACGGATTCCCTGGGCCATATGCCTCGTATGTACAGGATACAATTGGCAATTCTGGCATAATCAAACTGGCTTCCGGATCTAATGCATATTTTAAAACGGTAATTTCCTTGATGATAGAAAATAAGGTACACCAGTTTACTGGAATACTAAAAGGAAAAATATCAGATGAGGAAAGTCTGGGAAACAAATTTGGTTACGACCCCATATTTATTCCTGATGGGTACAGCATATCCCTTGCGGAGCTCTCCCCTTATGAAAAAAATGTGATATCGCATAGGGGAAAGGCACTGGACAATTTAATGGGTTTCCTTATATCTAACCATATAAAGTAAACCTCAACTTAGGATGCGTAACTGGAACTGTAGGCCAGCAAATGATGCAATAAGGTCATCTTCCTGTGGCAAAAACATGGGCTGCAACATTTATTAATAAAAATAAACTTATATATCAATATATAATCCAGTATCGCCCACACCTGAAATGGTAAGGCACTCTATGTAAGAGCAAACAGTTATAAGTTGGGGAATAACAAGTTTCAGCAAAAACTTCAAAAAGAGGAATAAATAAAACTTAAGGTGTAGATTATGGTTGTAGCAGTAATTGCAGACAGGAAAACCGGCAAAACATACAAAAAGGAAATTTCAGAGGATGTTCTGGGTTCCCTGGCCGGCAGAAAAATCGGTGAAGAAATAGATGGCATATTCTTCGAAATGCCCGGATATAAATTGAAGGTTACAGGCGGAAGTGCGAATGATGGATTTCCCATGAAAAAAGATCTGTCTATAGCCGGAAAGAAAAGAATACTGGTATCCTACAATTCAGGCAGAAAAGGGAAAAATGGCATTAGAAAAAGGGTAACGTTCAGGGGGAACATTATAGGTTCAGATATATCGCAGCTGAATCTGGTTGTTACACAGTATGGAACAAAGCCTCTTGATGCCGGCGAAGAAGAGGAACAGAAAGGAGAACAGTAATGGAACAGCCTTCTGTCAACATAGGTATGGTTGGTCACGTTGACCACGGGAAGAGCACCCTAACTTTTGCCCTTACCGGAAAAAAAACGGATGTTCATTCAGAGGAAGTCAAGCGTGGTATTTCTATCAAGCTGGGGTATGCAGATACGCCTATATATCGTTGCACAGATGATACTGGAAAGGAATTTTACTCGAATAAAAAATCATCTGAAAATTGCAAACTTTCCCGGGTAATTTCAATTGTTGATGCACCAGGCCATGAAACTCTTATGGCCACAATGCTTGCAGGATCTGCCATTATGAATGGGGCAATTCTTGTGATAGCAGCCAATGAAGCATGCCCGCAACCACAAACGCGGGAGCATTTAACAGCCCTGGAAATAATGGGTATAAAGGAAATAATAGTCGTGCAGAATAAGATAGACCTCGTTACCCGTGAAAGGGCACTGGAAAGTTATAATGAAATCAAGACTTTTTTAAAGGGCAGCATAGCCGAGAATGCACCTGTAATACCCGTAAGTGCATATCATAATACAAATATCGATATAGTTCTGGAGGCCATAGAGAAAATCATAAAAACACCAGAATTCAGGGAAGATGACACACCTATGATGTATATCGCCCGGTCTTTTGACATAAATAAACCGGGTACAAAACCGGCAGACCTAAAGGGCGGTGTACTTGGTGGGGCACTTATACGTGGGAAATTAACAGTTGGCGATGAGATAGAAATTTCCCCAGGTGTCCAATCCACAAAAGGCAATAAAACTGTATGGGAAAATGTCACAACCAAGATAACCTCTCTTATGGCAGGTTCATCTTCATACAAATCAATAGTTCCCGGAGGTCTGGCTGCGGTTGGTACCGAACTTGATCCATTCCTGACCAAGGGTGATTCCTTTACTGGCCGGATAGTTGGATTAAAGGGGCATGTACCCAAAACCATATTCAACCTTGAAATGGATATACATCTACTGAACAGGGTTGTGGGTTTTGATGAAGAGGTGACAGTTGAGCCACTAAAGCCAAATGAAATTATAATGCTCACCATTGGAACTGCCAATACTATCGGATCAGTAACATCCATAAAAGACAACAGGGTCAGCGTCGCATTAAAATACCCGGTGGCTGCAAATATAAATGATCGTATGGCAATAGGCCGGCGTATATCTAACAGATGGCGCCTAATAGGTTACGGATCAATACTGAGCATATAAAAAATCAATCACAAAATATATCTCTGTACTAATAATAATAGATGTAATTCTTCTATCATTAATATATCCAATTATAATACTGGTTACTATGGAATTAAAGGAAAAAGTGGAAAGATATTTTGAAATAGAAAAATCGGCACTGGACAAAATACATATCAGTGTTCCTGAAGATTCGTACCTCTACGGCATAGCAAAAGACCATCTGGATATGGTGATGAACTACTATAACGATGCCAGATATTTCTACAGTAAAAATGATCTTATAAATGCATTTGCATCATTAAATTACTCGTATGGATGGATAGATTCTGCCATAAGAATAGGTTTATTCGATGGGGATTCCGATCACAGGCTATTCACTCATTTCAGATGATCATTAATTTCCCCAGGCTTACGGTCTACAGCATTTAGGCCAATATTATTTTTATTAGTGACCATATCTGTTTTTATGATATTTTCTATAATCGGACCCAGTTTTTTCTGTATATCTGCTGTCATACGGTTGAATGAATCTATGGAACGTGAAAGATTCTTTGATGTATCATTGAAATCACTGACAAATGTTTCCATATTGTTATAAAAGTCCTTTATTTTTACAGTGAGTTCATTGAAATTCTCTACGGTATTCACATCCTTCCATCCCATATGGACTGTTAGTAATAAAGAAATAAGGGTTACCGGTGTGGCCACAATAACCCTTTTTGAAATTGCTTCCTCTATCATCTCTGGCCTACTGGACATTACAGTACTTAAAAGGGATTCCATGGGCAGGAACATGACAACAAAATCTACTGAGCCATCAAATTTTTCCCAGTACCTCTTTGAGGCTAGCTCCCTAATGTGGGTATTGAATGCGTTTAAATATCTCTCTATCTCGCCTGGGTTAGTGGCATCGTCCTGACTTTCAAAGAATCCGCTCAGAGGAACTTTTGAATCTACCACTATATTCCTCATATTAGGCAATTTTATTATCATATCCGGTTTGGATTTATCTTCTGATACTGCCTGTTCTATAAAATCGCAGTAAGGCATCATTCCGGCTATCTCAACTGTTCTTCTTAGGGTTATTTCTCCCCATTTTCCCCTTATAGAGGGATTTTTCAGTGCACTGGAAAGTTTTATTGTGTCATGTTCAAGGTCTGTAATTTTCTTTGACAGGTTATCTAAATTGTCCTTTAAAGCGCCAGTTTCGGATTTCCTCTCATTTTCAACACTTTCTATATAACTCTGGTATTTCTGTAATGAATCCCGCAGTGGGTCTATGAGGCTATTCAATCTGAGCCCTGTGTTTTCTCTATCCGACCTCTCAGTTTCCAGTGCGTTCCTGAAGGCAACAGTGCTTGTATTCAGAAGATTTCTATTTTCTGACTCCATAAATTCATGCATGCTTGATCTCAGCCTGCCCTCCATATTTGTGTATAACTTTCTTGAAATTATGAAGTATAAAAGCATACCAACAGCAATTCCCGCAATAAACCCTATTATTACGTCTATGGCTCCTGAAAAATACATAAATAGTATATATTAAACTTATAAAATAAATTTGTCATACAAATTTAGGTTATTGTATGCCAAGATCAATCTGGTTTTCAATATATTTCCAGAATTTATCCTCTATCTCAAAACTCCATAGGGATTCGGGCACCTCAAAAAATGCCAGTTCAGGTGTAAGAAGAAAGCTTTCTAAAGCCGCGACCCCGAGATCCTGAAGCCATTTCCCCATTCCAATGCTAATCTTCACATCGTCTGGAGTACCTGAAACTGTAATTGAATATGCCCTGTCCATTCCTGCTATGCTTCTCAATAGTCCTTCCTTTGTTGCCTGTATTAAAGTTCCATTTGGGTGTTTCCCTAACTGTGTTTTGAACTTTTCGTCTGCAAAATATTTCTCAATAACCCCGGATAATTTATCCAGATCTATATTTTTTCCACTGAATTCCTTTACTTTGGTCTTCATGGTTCCTTATATAAATATCCATATATAATCTTTTGTCGAAAAAGATATAACAATATGCACATTAATAAAAAAGAACGGGTCCGAAGGGATTTGAACCCTTGACCGATGGATTAAGAGTCCATCGCTCTACCTAGCTGAGCTACGGACCCAGTTAGTTAAATAGGTTATGCTAAAATACTATTTTAACTTTTTATAGTTAAAACACTTGCTCAAAACTTGCTGAGCTTAAAGTTTTTATTAAGCACCACACCGGCAATAAGAACAATCCCGCCTATAACCAGAAGCGTTGTTGCAAAATCACCAACATATCCTATGTAAACAAGATATCCGGTTGGCCCGTATGTTATTGATGTTGCCGGTTTTGCTGTGGAAAATTCTATAAAAGAATAATTCCCCCTCGCCATGTTTCTATATTCCTTTATATTCCCGAAGCTGGTATATGTTGGCATTGACATGCTTGAAAGCATAGAAATATTCGTTATCTCACTTACATTTTTAGACATTACCAGTCCAGAATGGCTCGCCGGATTTGTTATGGATATTATAAAATTGTTAGAACTGACTGTTATATTCTTTGATATATATTCATTGCCTTTTACAGTAAAACTACTTTCACTTATTTTCGGTTTTTCAAAACTACTGTAAGCATATAAGGATGCACCAATAAGTACCATTATTATGCCAAGTATAAGTATCCATTTTTTCATAGGTGTCGCTAATATCCAATAATGTTTTAAATTATAAATTGTTTAATATATTCTACAAATACTGTTATATATAGAATTTATTCGTTTTTCCTCGCTAGATAGATTTCCCGGAAATGTGTAATGAAATACAGAAGGACTATGCTGAATATAAAAGATACAATAAGAAGAACCATAATGGATGTATCCAGATTTATCTTAACTATTAATAGCCCTGTAAACAGGGCCCCAAAAAATACACCTGCATGCTGCATAGATGTATAAAATCCAAGATTTCCTCCATAACTGTTCCTGGGGGCCAGTCTTGTTATAAGTGTAGGGAACACCGTTTCACTTATTATATATCCGGAGTAGAATGCCGCAACACTCAAACCGAAGTATGTCACATCGTTGACTCTATTATTAAGGAAGAATAATGGAATGCTTATCAATAAAACGACCAATGATACAAGCGAAAATAATACAGTTTTATTTTTGTCTGCCGGTCTTGCAATGGCGAGTCCTATAATTCCAGCTATAATAACCACAGGTATCAGGAATTCATAGAACCTGTTAACGGGAAAATATCTAAGTGAGTACAATGGAAGATAAAAGTAGAAAACAATCATATAAAAATAGATAAAAAAGCTAATGATAGATATTACTGCAAGTTTAGAATCAATCCTGCTCTTTATCTTAAACATCCTTTCCTTTTTGGCCTCCCTCACCATTAACAGAGGAATAAATGAGGCTATTCCTATAACTGCGGCTATAATGAATATAAATGAATAATTAATAATTGTTGTCAGTAAAGGTCCTATAATAACACCGACCATAAATGAAAAACCTATGGCTACACCTATAATAGCATCAGAAATATTCCTCCTTTCTACAGGAACACTTTCGTGTACCAGTGCTATTCCAGCTGAACTTACTGCACCCGCCCCCTCAACTAGCCTGCCAAGTATAAGTCCATAAATATTAATTGGATCAGCACATATCAGATTGCCTATTACAAATGTTAAAATGCCTATGGATATAATTAACTTCCTTCCATAACGATCTGATAGCCTCCCCAACGGTGTCTGAAAAATAGCCATTGTTATTCCATAAGCCCCCAGTGCTATTCCGATAAGCAAATAAGAATCAGTAAATTTTTCTCCATAAAGCGTAAATATGGGCAAAACCATAAAAAGGCCAAGTGTTCTTAATCCTATTGTCAAAGAAACCAGGGAAAGGATTCTGAACTGGCTTCTGTCAAATACCCGCATCATATATACCTACATACCGTTATTTATTAAATCATTTTGTATACTATTTTAAAAAATCATTTAAAATTGTCAGAATTAGTATAATATAATATCATATTATGTCATTCTATGAATAGAATCGAATTATATATTTCACAATTGCTCTTATAGATAACAACATTTAATAATTAAAACGTTATAAATGTTTGATATTGCATGCAGATACTGTACTCATTTAAATATGAAAAATGTTTCGCATCACAGCTGATAAGCGATTATAATGTGCGAATTAAGATAGTAAACCAGGAACTGCGTGATAATTATGTTTATGAAACATTGGCTATATATGCGGAATCTGAAGACCTCCTGGATAAATCTGTGGAATACCTGGAAAATTACCCGCATTCTTATGAAATTGAGATAGTTGGAAGGGAGAATAACTGTGTAACAGTAAACATTTTAACGAAGAGCTGCCCTCTGGTTGAACTAATGAGGCGTAAACTCATGAGCCCATCAAATAAAATAAAACTTGAAAGGATAGATTATTCTGGAAATATATTCTGGGAAATGAATGTCAATAACTATAATAAAATAAGGCACATAGATGAATCATTAAAAGAAACGTATGATATCAAGGATAGTAATATAAGAATATATAATGGAAGGCATATTAATGTTAAATCTGAATATATACTGAAAGAGGCATTTGAACGCGGATATTTCGACGTGCCCAAAAAAATAGGCCTTAAGGAACTTTCTTCAACACTGGATATACCGCCCACAACTCTTGACCTTCTTTTGAGGCGGCAGTTGAGGCAGGTTATCCAGAAAACAATAAAATAAGCTATTTTTATAAATAATTTTTAGCTGAGCAATATTATATAAAACCCATTTATAACATAAAAAATAAATTTATTTAACCTATCTGAAAACACTTAACTGGAATACTATGGAAAGTACAATTAGTATGGTAAAAAACTGATGCATTGGCACTATGAATCCCGGTCTTGATGCTGATTTATTGACGGAAATGAATACTATTATTCCCACAATGATCTGGAAACCGATTATTATGAGGGCTACATTGTAATTGAAGAAGAATAATATAAGTGAGAACAGGAATAGCAATACTGCCAGTCCATGTATGGTCCATATCCACTGTGCCTTTGTTTTTGGTATTTTGAAGTATCCAATGGCCTTCTGGTACCCTCTTTCTCCTGTTGTCATACCTCCCATATATATGACTGCAAAGAAAAAGTACAGGGGTATATTCTTATAAATCAAAGAGAGAACATTTCCAGCCACAGGATAAACAATTAAAAGATATGTAAGAGCAGTAGAGTAGGCCAGAATATCATGTAAACCCTGAACTACTGATGGTGCTTTTCCGGCCAGAGTATAAAGTGTGGCCATGCCCAGAAGTGCAGTTATAACTACAAGAATTAAACCTGTTATTTCCAGGGAACCATGTATTAAAACAACCATAATTACTGCATTTACGCCAAGTAATGTGGCAAGTATCCTATGCCAGACCTCCGGGTCACCAGCTTTTGCTTTCAATGGCATATCCTTAGTATATGGCCATTTTGTCCCCAGGGATAACCCGTATCCATATCCCTCAACAGTCCCGCCAACCACAACTATTCCAAAAGCAAGAATTACCTGGAATACAAAATAATAATACAAAATAACATTCATTCACCTCACCATTTACTTTTTAAGTTCTGTGTTTTTTTTCACCATTACAAATCCGTCATCATTATTTAATTCTTTATTCTTATGTCCAAATTTTTCACGTAGGTAATTCCTCACATCATAAAAATAAATATTTCCATAGGGGCACGCTCTTATGCAGTCTCCAGAGCCTACACATTTTACACTTTTGAACTGCCCACTCTTGATAAAAGAGCCAGGCATTGTGGATAAACCAACCTCACATGATGTTGCACAGTCCTTTGTCTTACATGTTCTGCATACATTTTTATCCTTTACCTTGAGTTTGAAAAATCCAAGGACACTGAAAAATCCTACAAGCGTTCCGGTTGAGCACCATCCATATTTTCTGCACGGGCTCATGCCTACAAACGGTATGGAGAAAAAGAAAACATACCATAAAATATTCCATATAAAATATGAATAGAAAACTGAAGGATCAATTCCATATATACTAAACCTCAGGCTTCCTGTAGTTGTATACATATACGAAAATAAAGAGGCAAGTATTGCCCAAATCCATGAACCCGTAGCTATAAACAGGACAGAATCCGTGAAATAACTTGTTCTCTGTTTCCTGCTTACTTTGGACTCGTAATTGTATTTTATCATAGACTGCCCAAGAGTTCCGCCGTACATCACAGCGGATGGGCATAGTGTTGAGCAGTACGACCTCCTCCCGAAAAGCAGGGCAAGAAGCGCATATAATGCATAAGATCCTAAGAGTGGGAGAACGAGATATGGATAAAGTGCTGCCTGTGCACCAGTATTTGCCCAGAATGGAAGCCGGTTATAATATAAAGGATTCAGAAAATTAGGGCCTATAGTTGTATAAAGGAGGTAGGCTGCAATTGCGAACATCAAATTGATCTTTTTTCCCCTGTCCTTCAATATACGTATCTGTGCCACAACTAGAGTTATCATCTCTATTCCCATAATCAAAAGAAATGTTGGAGAGTCTGTTATGTAGCCTATTACATAAAGAATTTCTATAAATGTTGAAACCGGTGTAAATTTGTATACACCTCCAACCATACCGTAAAAAACAATCAGATTATACGGCCCGGTGCTTGCTGGAACAAAAGCCGATACAAACTCTTTTAAAACATCACGGGAGTAGAAACCTGCCACACTGGCTCCATGATAAACTGGCAAGGTATCAATCACGCGGAAAAATGGCAGATAATTATACGTGGCAAAATCCATTGAACCGGCCATGAAAAGTTCAGAAACAAAGGAAGCGACAAGAACAAAAAATATGAGTCTTGCAGGTTTGTTTACTATTTTCTTCCGTTTCACTACCACATTATTACTTGTTTTTTCCTCAACTTTTGGTTTCTGTATTGAGAACATACTCTGAAAATAGTAGATCATCCCAAATACGATTGCCATTGCAAAAAATATCCAGGCAAGGCCAAATGGATCTAAAAGCAGAGTCCCGATAAACGTTCCGGCCCCCATTAACAGGTAATCGATAAAAATCATTTTAATATGGTAAGCATCGTCCTCCGGCAGCATTAACCGGTGTTTTGCTATATACTCGAAGAATATAATCATAAATATTATCATTACTGCAGTTTCCCCGACGCCACCTATAAATACAAATTTATTGTTTCCCAGCAGGGTAGGCGCAAATAGATCCATAGTAAATATAGAAATTGATGCGTATTTATGCATTCCCTTAGGTTTATAAACCAGATAAAGGAAGAACATTTCTACGCTCATAGGGACAAGGAAATATATTGTATTAATTCCATTACTTAGATCGGAAACAAAATCAAGTGAATAGAAGGCATGATAGTAATCAAAATGTATTATAGTCGGGTTGAATAAATAGAACAGAAACAATCCCATGGAAACTTCATTCCATATTATTAGCCCTGTGAACGCAGTGGAATTTGCCCGGGTTAAACCTTTTCTGTCCAGGCCACCATGCAATACTCCTACAAAGGTAGCCACTATTGGCTGGGACATTAAAATCATCCCAAAAGAAAAAGCCAGTGCTGTATCGATAAAATCATGTACTGTTGTTATGTAAAGCAGGAATGCGTCAAGCATGCTAGCCATCATTGCAGTAAATATCCCAATGGCGGCTACCTTTAAAAATGATATGTCATATTTATGCCTGATTAGGTATGAAAATACAAAAATGATATACGTTACCATAACTATAATTGTTATGATACCTATTAAAAATACAATATCAAGCATGTAATTCTCGATTAAACAATTTTATTATTAGTTAATTGTAGATATTGTTCTATAATTAAACTTATCCTTACTTAGAAATAATCAAAAAATATAATGAAGCGAGAAGCAGTAGAAAGTATAATAATTTCAGTATTTACCTTATATCTGTTTATCTATTCCGCCATATCAGGAATATTCGTGGTATTTTCAACCAGACTCTATCCTTCTGTATACCAATTTATAGCCCTGTTAATACCCTATATAATATTCCCACTTCTGGTTTTTTTCAGGAAAAATTCAGTAATAAATAGGATTTATTTGTATTTCCTGTTTATTGGATTATTTACATTTATAGTTCTCCTCTTTACCTATATAGTGTATCCATTAATGGAAATAATGATCCTTCTTACACTGGCTTTTTACACTGATATAATTGATAATCTATATTTCAAAAAAAGTAAGCCAATGTTTTACCGTGGGGCCGCATTCATATTAATTCTATTTATTATGTTAATTATTTCCAGATTTTTTGTAATATCTGTTCCGGTGGAACCTACGAAAATAGTTGTCGACTCAATATACGCAGATTTTTCTTCATCAAAGGTTCCATACCTGTTTTACTATGGTATTATAATGCGTGTTAATTATATATATTTTACAATGGGATTACAGTCCATCATACTCTATATAATACTTGCAGCACTTTTAACTGAGAACTACTTTCTTATTTTTAGCATTGTGAATTTAAATACCGGAATTCTGGGGAAAAAATCACGCGCAAGAAGACAGGCAACAAATCTTGTTACTCCAGCTATAAGCGGTGGTGTTTCAGCCTTAAGTTGCCAGTGCGAGGGTCTTACAGCCATACTGCCAACTGTAGCTGCAGTGGTGGCCACTGTTATTAGCACTACATTACTCTCGGAAAGTATTCTATTGCTGCTGTTGAGTAACTTTATGCTCAGTGTTTTTATTAATCGTAGGGCAAAAATAAAATTTGTATCCTCCATCAAAAATTTGAGAAACAGTAACTATTTTCCGTTGCTGGCTATATTCTTTGTTATGCTGATTCCAGTGCTAGAAGTGATTGGAATATTTTTCCATTTGCAAAAAACCTCTATGCTATTCTTTTATGGGGTAAATATACTGATGTTTATTTCTGGTATTTTCCTCATGTATGCCATAACAAAATTGGGAATGAAACCATTCATAAAAACTGTAAAAGTAAAGGCAGCTTTAATGACTATAGCATCTGTTATGATGTTTATATGGTTCGTACCTTCACTGGCTTACTACGCATATTCTAACTATAATATTTATATAATGATGAATATAATGGGTATTGGGGCAGGTATTCTAACATATCTTGTGTATTTCAGCCTGGAAAAGCTAAAGGCTGCATATATAGAATTTAATTCAATGATGTTCAGCATGACCGCACTTGTATTTTTCTACATATCAATTATATCGCTTACAGACATATTTCCATTCTTCGGAATTAAACAGCAGCTTTATTTCTCTGCAATTCTATGGGCAGTCTCACTTCCGTTTATGTGGCTTAGCACAATAGATACAATGTATAGATATTCTATTCCAGAAACACCAATATTGGTAAAAAACCATAATTCTAAGATGGTTGTTCCAGCAGAAAAATAAGATGTTCAATAATTATTTAAAAACTAGTTTTGTAATAAAAATATTTACCTGTAATATTTATAACTTATAGAAAATATCTTTACTCCTTGTTTACCTTCTAAGTATAAATTCCTTTACAAATATTGTTGCTCCTATAGCTATTGCAGCACACATACCCATTATAACAAGCAAGAACAGGGTCTCTGAATTGGGATTATAAGCCGCTGCATGCAGTGTTATTAATGCAGATGTTATGTCAAACGTCATATGTACATATTATCTGTATGTATAAAATACTTATTAATGAATATATTCAAACTTTAATATAAACGTATGTAGGCAAATGATTTCTATAAAAAATATTAAATAGAATTAAATTATAATCACTCAGTGATAAATATGTTACCTAAAGGAATGAAACTTTTAACGGCCGGACTTTCGTTATTGATCGGTGGATTCGGATTAGCGATATTATCAATTTATGGATTATTGCCATACGCATCATACACCGGTGTGATTGGGGTAGCAGCCTTTATAATTGGCCTCGGACTTACAGCATTAGCCTCCACCCAGATATCACTGCATGGCCCAGAGAATAATGGTTCAAATAAAATTTAAACCCGTATATTTAAAATATAAATATATTTTATAATAACTTTTAAGTAATATACAAAATTATACATAATTATGAAAACTCAGGGTAAAGAAATAAAAAATAGATTCTTTTCCGTGCCTATGATGGGTATATTCGGACTTTTGCTGGCATTTAAACCATATTCTACCAGCTCTATTGTTTCTGGATTTTATGCGGATGGATATGCTGTAGACTTATTTATGTTAGCTATAGCACTAGCATTTATTGCTATAATGATAATTCTAAAGTTCAGAGATAAAAATAAGGAATCATAATGCCAGCATAGATAATTTGAGCGACCAGGTTAATCCAAATCAAATAATTTTTATAAACGTGCATCATTTTGTGCAATAGATCATCTTTATCCATTTTTCTCTTTTACGAGGATACTTGTTATATCTGGAATTTTCCCTTATTTCTCTCATACCTTTAAATTATAGGCAAGTCCTCTTTATAAATAATCTTATAATTAAAATTTTGGTAAATAATTAATCAGAATCCTTGATATATGTTTCTAGACCTTTGACCGCATCTCCTACTGGCTTATATGATGGGTTGTCCCTTAAATCTGTTATAACTTGATGTGGTGTCTCATGTTCAAAATTTGTTGGGTTTATAAGGTATCCATTAAATATATATGCTCCTGCCGGTCCATTTATTAATGTAACAGAATTAATGTGATGGTACTGGCTGATATTGTCGCTTGGTATGCTTAGCCCATCAACTATGGCCTCTGTTGTATATATTTTAACCTCGTTATATACTCCACTAGGCACATCTCCTTTCAATTTTTGTAGGCCAGCGGCTATTGTAGTGTTATTTGTGAGGTTCTCACCATAAATGTATATTGGTTTAATTATAGTTGTGTGCCCACTATAATCTACAGTATATGTAGAATTATTGAATATTACTCCTGGGGTACTGTTATACTCAAAATTATCCATAGATTGAGATGTTTTAACATAACCATTTTTATCCATATTATATCCATGGTCATTTAAAAATTCATATAACGCCCAGGATCCAGCATTACCAGTAGGACTTCCATCCCATGTTATATAGTACAAGCATGTGCTGGTATTGTCCTTAACCAGGTCATTATCTGATATTTTGCAGTATTGTTCAAGCTCTACTGTTTCATCATGTCCGTTATAATGTTCAGCACCGTAAACTGCAAGAAAAGTTATAACTATAAAGAAAGCTATAAAGAATGCCAGTAACTTTTTATTATAATGCTCTTTTTGGCTCATTTGTTGCAATAAGTTAAAAATGTTATTTAGAGATTTGTATTGTAGACCACACTATCCCTCAATGGCATCAATTTGGCAGACTCTGTGTCTAAGATTCTATGGTTCTATTATATCATCTCGAATTTTTGTATCAAATTATAAATTTGTAAAGATTTTATGTTCTTCTCGTTTTAGTATATTTACAGGCATTAACATCTTATCTTAAGTTCACGTTAAATATACATATATTGCGTTTTATCTAATTATATGTTGATATACAACACATCCATGAATGAAAATAGCATAATATGCTAAGTTTTTAAATTTATATGGGAATAAGTTACGAAAATATTCTATAATTACTCTTATATTTTACATAGAAATTATTTAACATGGAAGTCGGTAGTAACGATGAATTATATGAAAAGAATAACAGGATATACAATTCAGTCAGAGGCTGGATTTTCACTACAAATCACAAACAAATAGGGCTGCTGTATATACTGACATCTCTGGTTTTCTTTATAGGTGGCGGTGTTCTAGCGCTCTTGATGAGAGTACAGCTGGCAATACCAAGATATGACCTTGTTCATTATGGTCTATTCTCCGGAAGATTTCTGGACGCACTTCAGTATAATCAGCTTGTAACCATACATGGCCTTACAATGCTAATATGGTTCCTTGGTCCACTAGGTTTTGGATTTGGTATTTATTTGGTACCGCTTGCTATTGGTTCTAGAGATATGATATACCCAAGGATTAATGCCCTGGGTTACTGGTTATACTTATTCAGTGGTATACTTCTCTGGATGGGATTCTTCCTTCCTGGCGGAAATCTCGATACAGGATGGACAGTTTATCAGCCATTATCATCATTTAAGTTTACACCATATATAGGGGCTGATACGGCTGCTGCCGCAGTGGTGGTGAGAGGGCTTGGTACAATCATTGCCTCGACGGAGGTTATAGCTACTGTCTTCAAGGCCAGGGCACGTGGTTTTAGGTTAATGAATCTACCATTATTTGTGTGGGCCGTACTGTGGGTTGCAATGATATCATGGTTTGTATTCCCTGAAATAAGTGCACTATTCTTCGTTCTTGTTGTCTCAAACCTTCTGGGATTAAGTGGATTTATTTCAACATACGGGGGTGCTCTTATGTGGGAAAACCTATTCTGGTACTTTGGGCATCCGGAGGTGTATTTACTTCTACTACCTGGTACCGGGGCAATGTTTGATTACCTATCGAATTTAGGTCACAGGGCCCCTTATCTGAAAAAATGGATGATAGCAGCAATGGGTGCTATATCAGTTGATAGTGTTATGGTTTTTCTTCATCACACATTTATGACCGGTATAGTCTTTGCATGGTTAATGGCAACTAGTGTATTCACAGAAACTATATCTATACCTACCGGAATGTTGATAGTTGGATTGATAGCAACACTCCTAGGAGCAAAACACAAATTCCAGACACCCATACTATTTGCACTTGCAGCATCTACATCCTTCATGATCGGTGGTATAACAGGCGTTACACAATCTTCACTTGCTATAGATACTATTGTTCATGGAGACTATTATGTCGTTGCACATTTCCATTATTTCATGGTTGGTGTGGCCGTAATGGGGCTAATGGGAAATCTGTATTATTATTTCCCAAAGTTCACAGGAAAAATGTATAATGAAACACTGGGAAGGATACACTGGGCAATTGCGTACATAGGGGTTAATACGCTCTATTTTCCAATGTTCTTCCTCTACGATTTACCAAGAAGGGTATATACATATCAGTCCGGTTTCGGTTATACTATATTCAATGAAATATCCACAGTTGGAGCATTTATCTTCGGTTTATCGTTCCTGATAATGTTCGCAAACTTTGCATATTCCATGAAAAAACATGCGCCATTAACAGATCAGAACCCATACAAAGCCACTGCAGGATTTGTGTGGTTCACAACAAACCCACCGAAGTACTATAATTTTGATTATGAGCCATATGTTGGCGGAGAGGATAACAGAGACCTGTTACTGGATAAGAATAAACCTATAAAACCACCTAAAGTCGAATTATCTACAAGGCCATTATACATCGCACTTGGAGTGGTAATAGGATTCATAGGTGCAGTAGTGGCAATGATGGGGTACAAACCCTATGCATTCGGAATATTCTATGCTTATCTAGGATATGCAATAGTGGCAGTGGCAGCTGCACTGTTCCTGGTTGGAACTATTGGATGGATGTATGATGATTACAAACTCAAATCGCCAAATGTTCCTCCAACGTACAAGAAAGATCCAGTAACAATAGGATTCAACAACACAAGGCTTGGTATGCTGATATTCTTGGCTGGAGATATGATCTGGATGGCTACATTCTATGGAATGGTTGAATGGTTAAAACTTCAGTCAGTATCTCCATACGTAGAAGGAAATGACCCAGTAACATGGTTCTTCCCATCACTGGCATCTATTTACATATACATTTCCATAGCTGCCATAGGAATAGCCGCCCTACTTGCATGGGGATCATTATATGGCGCTATAAAGAAATCCCCAGGAAAGAGTGCAAGTTATATGGCTGTTGGAGCTGTATTTGGAATAATATTCATTATAACATCTCTGCTTTCACTAGTTAATATCAACTCGTACTCTGCTTTAAGTCTTGGGGGTGCAACAGCGAACAATCCTATAGCCTCTATGTACTGGCTTATATCTTTAATGGACTTGCTATTTGGAATAGGTGTGATAGCAGTAATGATCGGTTATGCAGTAAGGGTCAAGTATTCCAAAAAGTTCCTTTGGGGCAGAACTGCAACAAGTGCGGACGTTATAATGTGGTTTGTAGCGTTTGTATTCCTTACAACAGTGTTTACCACTGTTGCATTCATAGCATGAGGTGAAAAAATGGATAATATAAATAAAGAAAATGCAGAAACAATAAGCAAGAATAAAACTGGAGTGGCATCTTCGTATAGTTATGAAGATGTGGATATGGAACTGGGGGACGACGACCTTGAATATGGAGAAGTGGGCATATGGAAAAACCCGTATGCTGTGGCTGTAATCATAATAGCCATATGGTTTAGCCTCTGGCTATTTCTCCAGGTATTTATGGGAAGGTGGTTCAGTTGAAACCAGTAACAAAGGCAGCGTTTGCGGTTCTGGCCATAGCTATAGTACTAATAGCGGCCATTGGGATAACTGTAGCTTCTTACCAGCCAACGAATACAGTTATGTCGGACCAGGGCAAGGTCAGCTACAAGGCAATCCCGTACTATAATACCACCGTCAACGGGTCAAAGGTTCAAATAGTGAACCTTTCACTTGCTGCATGGGGAGAGGGAAATGGTCATCCCAACGCATATCCATTTAATTTCAACGGTACGTCCTATGGTGCTATGACCATATATCTGCCTGCTAATGCAGATATACATGCCAATATGACAAATTATGAGGTTAAGCCACATACACTTAAATTCGAACTTCCATATAAATCACAGTGGGCACGTGGGCCCATATGGGCACATACCAGTGTGCATGTCCAAAAGGTCATAAATAGTACGGGTACAATAGATCCAATATGGTATGGAAACGTTGCACATTACAGATCCATATGGTGGAATGACACACAACCAGGCCATTACTGGGCAGTGTGCGGATTAACCACCCATGCAGAGGCAGGGATGTACGTATTTGTAATAGTTAGCTCTTCGGTTCATGTACCGTACTATACAATAAAATAAGGTGAGAAAAGTGTTAGAACTATATAATATATTACCAAGTGTGTATCATCTGATACCAAGAGGCTCCATTACGGGAGCGGAGATTACATCCATATTCTTAGCATACATCGTCCCTGGTATTTTAATAGGGGCAGGTTTTGCTCTATGGTATGTGTATGTATTCCTAAAAAGTTACAAGCCAAAAAAAGCGGATGACTTTGAAAATTCAAAGTACAATAAGGATGTAGATATGAGGCCGGGAAGAATTGAAAACCTTGAACGTGGAAATAAAACCATTTTCAAGTTATTCGTTCTCTTCGTGGTGCTTATATTACTGTCACTGTTGGTCTACGATCTACCACCTGCATACGGAATAAGGGTTGCAGGGGCCGCACCATCAGCTCCCACAGATGCCCACCACTATATGGATATTAAGGTAATAGGCTACCAGTGGCAGTGGATATTCATATATCCCAATGGCGCATCATCAAGGCACTTTGTTGTACTGCCAGCAGATACTCCGATTCAGTTCAATGTAACCAGTGTTGATGTAATGCATTCGTTCTATCTAATTAATGTCTCTAAAGTTGACGCTTTTCCGGGGCATTATAATTACATATGGACCAATATTACAGAGACAGGGGAATTCCACTTTGAGTGCGTAGAGCTCTGCGGACTCGGACATGCCCATATGAGGGGTCCGGCATTTGTGTTACCTAAAACACAGTATGAAAGCTGGTTAAACACAACAGTACACGGTGAGATGGTAGAGAAATTCCACCTTGACGGGTATTCTGAAAACTACGGACCTAACAACTACTATAATGGCACAACAGCACCACCATCAGCTGGTGCATAAATATTTTTATTTTATCTTAAATTATTACTTTAAGCAGGGTGACTAAATATGAGTAAATTAGCAAACTTCATGAAAATAACTAAACTGGAAATTACGATTTTAATAGATTTAGTTGCCGTCACAGCTTTTATTCTAGCACCGGGCAGTTTCTCTCATCCAATGTTGTTATTCTTGCTTATACTTACTGGAACTCTTGGCTCTATGTCAGCAAGCATGTTCAATAACATCTATGATATGGATATAGATACAAAAATGAAGAGGACCAGGTCCAGATCAGGCACACTAAATGAAAACACAAGAAATTATATATTCTCTATCGCTCTCATTATGATTATTGTATCATTCGCAGTTAGCTCATTATTCATAAATTTACTGACAGCATTATTTATCTTTGGAGGGTTCCTTAGTTATGTATTTTTGTACACTGTATTTCTTAAAAGGAGGACTAGCCTTAATATTGTCATAGGTGGAATAGCAGGTGGCTTTCCTGCCCTTGCAGGATGGGCAGCCCTAACAAATTCGGTCTCACTTACATCGCTATTTCTAGCTTTCCTTGTATTCATGTGGACACCCACTCACTTCTGGAATCTTTCCATAAATAATGTTGATGATTATAAATCTAGTAAGGTTCCAATGTTACCTGCAATGGTTGGTGTTAAAAAAACTGAATTCTGGATTATCGTCAATACGGTAATACTTGTCTTTTACTCTCTTATACCATTCCTAGTACCCGCAATTAAACTTGGACTTGCATATCTGCCTATAGCAGTAATCATGGATGCTATCTTACTCTACTACGTCGCCAGACCAGCCTTTAAGCAATATAACAAAAAATATTTCAGAAGTGCATTCGGATTTTCAAATATGTATCTATTGATTCTTTTGCTCGTCATAATAATATACCCTTTTATATAATTTTAATATATTTGTGATAGGAGGTAAATGTATTGTCTAAAATTGTTTTTAATTTTCCTGAGACCATCGATATGATACCTGGCACGGTTGTTCATACATATGTACTAAAACGTAATGGTACTACCATTCAGATAGATGCCGGGATACAGGCAGACTTCAATAAAATAATGGATTATTATAGTGCAACTGGTAGTTCTCCCGACTATGTGTTGATAACCGCTGTAGATTACATTCATGTAGGTGCATTGCGTGATATTTACGATACTTACAATCCTAAAATATATGTGCCTAAACGCGGCATGGGAACCATGAAAAATGGCCCTAAATTAAAGGGAATTCTGGAAATAGAAGGAAAGGGGTTAAGATTTGAGGGAATTCAGCACGTATATTCTTATAATAAAATGGAAATTGATTTCCTGGAAGTTATAGATACGCCAGGGTACTCTCAGGATAATGTATCCATATATTATAAAGAGAAAAACGCAATATTCGTTGGTGATGCATTTACTATTAAGAGAAAAAAATTTAAGATTGACCCCATGTTCACGCAGAATATGGAAGATGCTAGAGAGTCCCTACACAAAATTAAAGATTTATGCCCTGTAACCATACTGCCGTCTCATGGAGAACCTTATAATTGCTCATAGAATAATATAATATTTTTGAAAATTAATAATTGGCAATAAATTACGATATTCATTATGTTCAGTTCGAAATGTCTGTAATAGATTAGTTGGTGCCACATTAACAATATTTATTAAGTGATTGTCACCAGCATTATAAAAGATAAATCTATTATAGTACATTTTCGTTTAAACAATGAACAGATTAATTATCCGTAGAAATTGTTAGGAAAATAAGAAATTATAATAACAAACTTAATAAATATTAATCCAATAACCTTTCGCAATTTAACCATACACATTGGGCAATGCAAATAGCAACCCGGAATATTGCAATTTATTGGCAATATAGTAAGTGTAACGGTTGGTGATATAAAATGGCAACACCGCATCATTCCCGTAGGGGATCAATGGCGTACTATCCCAGAGTACGTGCTAAAAAGATTGGGGCTGGAATTCGATCATGGCCAGAGATAGAAGGCAAGTCGAAAATTCAGGCATTCGCTGGATATAAGGTAGGAATGACACACGTTCAGGTAACAGATTATAGGAAAACCAGTGTAACAGCTGGAAAAACCATCATGGTGCCTGTAACAGTAGTAGAAGTCCCTCCATTGAATGTTATAGCTATTCGTTACTATGAAGATGGTGACAATGGCCTTAGAGTATTCACTGAAAAGAGGGCGGAAAATATTGAAAAAGAAGTTTTTAAGAGGATACCCGAAATCAAGAATAAGGATTCAAAAAATGTAGAGATCAAGGATGTGGCAGATGTACGTCTGCTGGTTAATACTAATCCAAAACTTGTTACAGGAATACCTAATAAAACCCCGGAGATATTCGAGGTTAGAATAGCAGGATCTACAATCGCTGACAGAATTAAACTAGCAGAAGAGAAGCTTGGCAAGGAATTGCACTTCTCCGATTTCAATGCTGAAGGCTCTTTTGTTGATGTAATTTCAGTTACAAAAGGGAAGGGTTTTCAGGGTGTAGTAAAAAGATTCGGTGTAAAACTTCTGCCCAGAAGTAACAGGAAACACAGGAGAATGATAGGAACTCTTGGTCCGTGGCATCCTGATTGGGTAAGGAATACTGTACCTCAGGCAGGTCAGGTTGGTCTGCATCAGAGGACCTTACATAATATAAGAGTTATGAAATTCGGAAAAAAGGACAATGTTGATGAAATTAACGTTAAGGGCGGTTTCCTCAACTACGGCCTGGTAAGGAATGATTATATATTACTTTACGGGTCCATATCCGGTCCTGCTAAGAGGTTAATAAAACTAAGGGACCCGGCAAGACAGAAAGTATCAAATGCAGAAAAGGTTGAGATAACATACATCTCCAGAGAATCAAAGCAGGGTGATTAAAATGAAGGCTAATATTTATTCTATAGACGGGGAGGTCAGCAAGGAAATAGACTTACCTCCTGTATTCGATATTGATCCAAGAGAAGATCTTATTCACAAGGCTTTCAGGGCTATATCCCTTTCAATGAGGCAGCCCTATGGGTCAAGTCCACTTGCAGGAACAAGAAGAGTTGGGCATAACCTTGGCCCAAACCATGGTATTTCCAGGATTCCAAGACTTGCCAGTGGATCCAGAGGTGTATTGCTTGCCAGTATGGTAGGCGGTAGAAGTGCTCTATCCCCGAGAAGTGATAAGGTACTGTACAAGAAAATCAATAAAAAAGAAAGAAAAATGGCAAAATTAAGTGCCATAGCAATGACAGCCAACAAGGAACGTATAATTGCACGTGGGCATAAGATTTCTGAGGATTATGTAGATAAGCTGACTTTTCCGATAGTTGTGGAAGATGATATAGAGAACATAAAAAAGGTCAAAGACGCAGTTCAGGTACTGGCAAATTTAGGCGTATATGATGACGTTCTAAGATCTAAAAACGGGAAGAAAATCAGGGCAGGAAGAGGTAAAATGAGAAACAGGACATATAAACAGCCTAAAAGCCTTTTGATAGTTGGATCTTCCAGCGAAAATCTCAGGGCATTTTCATCCCTTCCCGGAGTTGATCTTGCATCCCTGAATAGTCTCAGCATAACCAAGCTTGCTCCAGGCGGAAACCCAGGTAGGCTGACTATATACACGGCATCGGCAATAGAGAATTTGAGGGAGGTGGATTAAATGGATTACATAATATCTCCGGTAGTTACTGAAAAGACTACACTAATGATGGAGAAGGAGAATAAATTGACATTCATTGTTGATCGCAGGGCAAAAAAGGCAGATATAAAAAAAGAAATCGAAGAGAGGTTTGACGTGAAGGTGGAAGGACTCAACATCCTTATCACAAAAAAGGGGAAAAAAGCAATTGCAAGGCTTTCCTCTGATTACTCTGCTGAAGAAATAGGCGGAAGGATTGGAATATTCTAAGGTGAAATGAATGGGAAAACATATAGTAGCACAGAGAAGAGGACATGGCTCATTAACATATATGAGCCCGAGCCATAGACATCTATCAGAAATAAAGCATCTTTCTGATGGAAATTACACAGTATACGATATTGTGCAGGCTCCGGGAAGAAATGCTCCAATTCTGTCATTAAAAAATGAAAAAAATGAAATAAATTATATGATAGCCTTTAATGGTGCATTTAAAGGGCAGAAACTGTATTCTGGAGAAATGGGCAATTCAAACCTAGGTACAACCACAACACTTTCCAAGATCGATGATGGAACTTATGTATACAACATTGAAAACCATCCCGGCGATGGTGGAAAGTTTTGCAGAACAGCAGGATCATCCGGCCTTATAATAAGTCACGGGAATTATGTATCGGTTAAGCTTCCCTCGGGTAAAACCAGGGAGCTGAACCCGAACTGCCATGCCACTGTAGGGGTTGTTGCAGGTTCTGGAGCCAGGGATATACCTATATTGAAGGCAGGGAGACACATCAAATATCTACAGAGTAAGGCTAAAAGGGCGTACACTGTGAGGGGTGTAGCAATGAATGCAGTCAACCATCCACATGGAGGAGGAAACCACCAGCACGTTGGAGGACCAAGCACAGTAGCAAGAGGTGCCCCACCAGGTGCCAAGGTTGGTAGATTATCACCTAAAAGGAGGGATAAGAAATGGTAGTTAGAAGACAGGTAACAGTAAAATCTATTAAAAGAAGGGCCCGAAAAGCCCAGAAGGCTATAACAGGAAGGGCAAGGGAGTTTTCCTACCGTGGAAAGTCCATAGAAGAACTGGAAGAAATGGAGCTTCCGGAACTTCTGGAAATTTTCCCGGCACGTGTAAGGAGATCTTATAACAGGGAAATGAATCACGAGCAAAAAAAAGTGTTTGACGATCTTCTCGGTGAGAAAGAAATAATTAAGACTCATGTAAGAGACATTATCATACTTCCCCAGTTTATAGGCAAGAAAATAGAGCTTTACAACGGCACATCCTATTTAAAATTTGAAATAAAGCCAGAAATGATAGGTCATTATCTGGGAGAGTTTGCACCGACGAGAAAAGAAGTAAAGCATTCCGGTCCAGGAGTCGGAGCTACAAGGTCATCAAAATTCCTGCCACTGAAGTGATATTATGAAAGGATACAGTATAGATAACATGCCAGAAAAGCACGCTAGAGCGCAGGTAAAAGAGACAGATATATCTATGAAGGATGCGGTTAACGTTGCCCATTTCATCAGGGGCATGAACCTGGAGGCAGCCAAAAATGCACTGGATCTTGTTCTGGAAAAGAAAATGGCAGTTCCATATTTCAGATATCTTGATTCAGTTTCGCACAGGAAGGCTATTGGCCCTGGAAGGTATCCAGTCAAGGCTGTCAAGGCATTCAAAAAACTGCTTGATGATGTCTCAGCAAACGCAGAATTTAAGGGATTAACAGACGACTTAAAGATATACCATATCTCCGCATCTAAGGGAAGGATGATTAAAAAATTTACCCCGAAAGCATATGGAAGGGCCGGGGCATTCTTTAAAGACCTCATAAATCTGGATGTAGTTGTAATAGAAAATGAAAAGGAGTGATTAGATGAAGGAGAAGAAATTTGTTAGTGATAACATTAAAAAGCTGCTTGTTACCGAGTATTTACAGTCTGAAAATGATAGTGCAGGTTTCGGTGGCATGGAGATGAAGAGAACACCGTTCGGAACAAATATAACACTGTATGTAAACAGGCCAGGCCTTGTAATAGGAAGGCACGGGTCTAAAATAAAGGCCATGACCGCAACTCTTGAATCAAAATACGGGCTTGAATCACCGCAGATAGAGGTCAAGGAAGTCGAGAACCCGGACCTTAACCCCCAGATTATTTCAAAGAAAATAGCACTGTCCCTTGAAAAAGGCTGGAATTATAGAAAGGCAGGAAACACAACGCTGAGGAGAATAATAGACCAGCATGCAAGAGGGGTTCTGATAAGAATAGGCGGAAAGATATCAGGTGAGCGTGCCAGAACCCAGAAATTCATGTTTGGTGAGATAAAATACTCTGGAGAGCCGGCCAGATCTGGAGTGATAAGTGGCTATTCAGTGGCCATGCTCAAAACAGGTGCCATAGGCATATATGTCAGGCTACTAAGACAGGATTACCGTCTTCCTGATGAAATATCAATTAATACGGTTGCCAAGATTCCTGCTGCACCAGAGAAACCAGAAAATGAAGATAGTAACGAGGTAGAATGAAATGGAAATGAAGGCCAGAGAATTGAGGGAGATGACTCCGGAAGAACTGAATGAAAAATTAAAATCATTGAAAGAGTCTCTTCTTAAAGAGAGATCTGCAATTGCAATGGGTGGAGCTCCAGCAAGCCCGGGCACAATGCACTCAATAAAGAAGCAGATAGCCAGGATACTTACCATAATGGAGGAAAAAAGATAATGAAAGATAAAGATTTCACAGGAATGCCAAAGGAACTGCAGCCTTGGGAAGGATTTAACCGTGACAGTGAGCTTGTAAAAATCAGTGTTGACAAGAGACGATATGGAAAGCTTGTCACAGTTATTGATGGAATAGACCCAAAAACAGAAAACATCAACGAAATCGCCAAAGCATTGAAGAAAAAGGCGGCTTCAGGCGGAACCGTAAAAGATGGGAAAAGCATAGAATTGCAGGGCGATCACAGGGATGTTATGAAGAAAGAGCTGGAAAGCATGGGATTCAAGGTGCAGATGGCATGAATACCAATGAAGTCTATTTAAAGGAATTAATCGGTAAGAGTATTAAAGTCAAGAATTCGCCTAACATGAATAATGTTGGCATTAATGGTAAGATAATTGATGAGTCAAGGAATATGATCGCAATAGATGCCGGAAACAGGGTATGTAACATACCCAAAACCGGTGCTGTATTCCGTGTGGAGTTTGGCGATGGCTGGTATGATATCCAGGGCGATGCTATACTGCTGAAACCGGAAGACAGAACCAAGGAGAAAAGAAAAATATACAAAAAACTTAGGAGGTATGATTCAAGATGAGAAATATAGGAATAGATGTTAAGCCACCTGAAAAGGAATGTAATGATGTCAACTGCCCCTTTCATGGTGAACTGCCAGTAAGGGGACAGATACTTACTGGTAAGGTTGTTTCAGTAAAAATGAAGCGAAGCGTGGTGATTCGAAGGGAAGCAAAGGTGTACATTAAGAAATATGAAAGATACATAACCAAATTCACGAAATACCATGCACACCTTCCGGACTGCATCGATGTAAAGGTCGGTGACAGCGTAAGGGCAGCTGAATGCAGAAAACTGGCAAAAACAATTGATTTTGTAGTAATTGAGAAGGTGAACTAAGATGAAAGGAATTTCCGGAAATGAATCAAGAGGTCTTCCCCTGGGTGCTGTTATTCCATGTGCAGACAATACAGGTGCAAAGGTAATCAGTTTGATAGGAGTAAAAGATTTGCACACAGTTGCCAGAAGAATACCAGCAGCAGGAATCGGAGACCTGTTTATTGCCAGTGTCAAAAAGGGAACTCCAGAAATGCGTGCTAAGGTTGTATACGCTGTGGTGGTAAGGCAGAGAAGGCCGTATAGAAGGGCAGATGGCAATATAATAGAATTCGAAGATAATGCAGCTGTTCTTGTCACTCCAGAGGGAGAGGTAAGAGGTTCAGAAATTAAAGGGCCAGTTGCCAGGGAGGCGGCCGAGAGGTGGCCAAGAATTGCCGCAATAGCGTCTACAATAGTATGAGGTAAGTATCATGTTAAATACAAAAATAAATGTGGCATTAAATCAGGAACTAAGAAAGAAATACGGCATACGCCGCTTTCCGGTAGTAAAGGGAGACATTGTAAAAATTGTTTCCGGATCCAGAAAGGGAGAAGGTGGCAAGGTAATTGCGGTTAGCCATAAAACCAATAAAATTTCAATAGAGGGAATTACCTTACCAAAAGCAGATGGTAAGCAGGTTGCCTATTATATCGACCATAGCAATCTTGTGATAACAAAGCTTGACCTGTCTATTGAAGGTAGATATAACAAAATTAAGGATATAACGGCGAGAAGAAACCTACCAGCACCTGAACCGGAAAAACCGGCGGAGTCGGAAGCAACACCGGTGGAGTCCGAGCCAGTTGAGGAACAAACTGAGGGCGAGACTATTGACCTTCCAGAACAGGAAGAGGAAAATGATACTTCTACGGAAGAAGATGAAAATTTAGAAGAGGATGATAATAATGAAAACTAAGATAATGATGGCCTCGAGAAAACTGAAAATACCCAGAAAAACAAATTTCTGGTCAGTTACTCCGACTCCGGCCACACATAAGAAGCAGGATTCAATTCCCATGCTTATTGTACTGAGGGATTATTTAAAACTCGGGGACAAGGAGCGAGAAATAACAAGAATATTGAACAACAATCTGGTACGCGTAGATGGAAAAATTGTAAAGGACAGAAGATTCCCTGTAGGCTTCATGGACGTGCTTACAATTGAAGGCATGGATGATGATTACATTATAATGTACGATTTAAAGGGCAAACTGGTTGCAAGAAGAAACCCGCAGGAAAATAAGGGTGTGAAATTGTTTAAGGTTGTGAGGAAAACCGTTGCAGGTAACAATAAAATACAGCTTGGAATGCATGACGGGAAAACAATTACAACAGAGAGGAAGGATATACATACATCAGATGTTTTGCTGATGAAAGTGCCAGACCTTGAGATAGTAGATGTTCTGAAACTTGCTGACGGCGATAAGGTGTTTATCACAGGCGGTTCCCATGTAGGTGAACTTGCATCAATAAAATCTATAGAGGTAAAGCAGTCTTCAGTCAAAAATATGGTGCATTTAAACGAAGGCTTTTCCACAATTAAGGATTACATATTTGTTGTGGGGACACCAAAATACACATTCAAAACTCCAGAGCTGGGGGTGACCAGAAATGATGAGTAAGACAGAGAATCCAATGAGAAAAATCTCAATAGACAAGGTTGTTATAAATATAGGTGTAGGTGCAGCAGGTGAAAGATTAAACAAGGCCACAAAGGTTATTGAACTTTTAACCGGCCATAAACCCGTTATAACAACTGCGAAAAAGACCATAAGGGATTTCAATATAAGAAAGGGACTCAGCATAGGAGCAAAAGTCACACTCAGAAAGGCTGATGCATATAAATTTCTGAAGGAGGCATTTTATGCAAAGGATTACAAGATACCAGTCTATTCCTTTGACAGACAGGGAAATGCCTATTTTGGAATAACGGACTATACCGATTTCAAGGGGATGAAATATGACCCTGATATTGGAATATTCGGGATGGATATAGCCATAGTCCTGAAGAGAGCCGGAGGATACAGGCTGCCCAGGAGAAGAATAGGGAGCAAGGGAATACCAACCAGTATAGGTATATCCAGAGAGGAAAGCATAAAATTCCTCGAAGAAAACTTTAATGCTCAGATAGTGAGGTAATATCAATGCAGGTAAAATTACAGCCAAAAAAGAATTATGGGCATTCACAGGGATGTGCCAGATGCGGAAGGAAAAGAGGTCTGGTAAGGAGATACGGTATCAGGCTATGCAGGCAATGTTTCAGGGAAACGGCTGAGAAGATCGGTTTCCGCAAATACAGTTGAGGTGATAGTAATGAAAAGTGATCCTTTAAATGATGTAATAAACACAATTAAAATGGCTTCCCGTATCGGGGAAAATGAGATAACAATTGCACCCGCTTCAAGAATAATAGGAAGAGTCCTGAAAGTAATGCAGGATTATAACTATATTAAGAGCTTTGAGGTAATAGAGGAGGAAAGAGGCGGCAAATTCAGTGTAAAACTAAGCGATACAATAAATAACTGTGGTGTAATAAAACCAAGGTTATCTGTTACAAGGTCAAGCATAGGAAGATATGAATCAAGATACCTCCCTGCACAGGATTTCGGGATAATAATTCTCACCACAACAAAAGGTGTGATGAGCCACCTCGAAGCCAGGAAATTCGGCATTGGTGGCAAGCTTCTGGCCTATATTTATTGATGAGGTGGATTAAATGATAAATTGGAAAGATAGAATGGAATTAAAAATTCCAGATGGAATAAACGTGAACATTGATGGAACAGTAATCAATGTCAAAGGCAAGCTTGGTGCAACATCCAGGAATTTCAGGGACAAGTATGTAAAGGTCTACAAAAAGGAAAATTCCATAATGATAGCTGTTAGCAAGGAAAATAAATTCACTAACGGCATAGTAGGAACATGGTATTCCGAACTTAAGCTTGTATTTCATGGGGTTACTGAGGGGTTCAAATATGAAATGAAAATAGATTTCACCCATTTTCCCATGAGAGTTTCAGTTCGTGGGGACCTTCTTTATGTGGAGAACTTCCTGGGTAGCAAGGCACCAAGAATTGCAAAAATCAAGAATTGCAAGGTATCTGTAAGAGGAGACCGTGTTATTATCGAGGGCATAGATAAGAGAGATATGGGAGATACTGCATCAAATATAGAAAGGGCAACATACATAAAGCACTTCGATGCAAGGGTCTTCCAGGATGGAATATATCTATTAAAGGGGGTGAATCCAGATGAGCTATAAACCCTTATTAACCAAGGAACAGAAAATACTGTTAAAAAAGAAAAATGAAGCAAATAGAAGAAGAGTAGAATTCCACAGACAGGAATGGTTCAGATACAAGAAATTTGACGATTCATGGAGAAGGCCAAGAGGAAAGCATTCAAAGCTCAGGACACATCTTGGCTACAGGCCACCGGTTGTGGGCCCGGGTTACAGAACACCGAAGGCTGTGCGTGGATTGCATCCATCCGGCTTCAGGGAGGTTCTTGTACATAATGTTAAAGAGCTGTCTCTAATAAACCCTGATCTGGAAGGAGCAAGAATAGCCTCAACAGTAGGTTATAAGAAAAGAATTGATATTGAATCAGAGGCCGAGAATCTTGGTATACATGTGTTTAATAAGGTGGTAAAATGAAAATGTCCAGTATAAGGGAAATCTCGGCGGATGAGCTGAAAGTAGGCAAATCAAGGGTATGGATAGATACAAATAACCTTGATAAGGTACTGGATGCCACGTCAAGAGATGATATTAAAAAGTTAATCGGGCTCAACGTTATACAGAAAAAGGATAAGAAAAACCATTCAAATCAGAGATTAAAGAAGAGAATAAACCAGCTAAGCAAAGGGAGGAGAAGAGGACCCGGATCTGTCAGGGGCACAAAATATGCAAGGTATCCCAGGAAGAGAAGATGGATAACAACCATAAGGGCATTGAGAAATGAACTAAAGACATTAAGAGAAAAAGATGCCATTGATAGAACTACCTATCGTAAATATTACAGAACCATAAAAAGCGGATCCTTCACTTCAAGAGCGCAGCTTGTTTCGCATCTAAAGACAGAATCATTAATAAAGGAGGATAAAAATGAAAACAACACCAGTTCTTAAAAGAAGGAAGTCCGGTATTACGGATTACGGTAAACGTTATAAACTATTAAAATCGGAAATAACAAGGGCTGTAGTAAGGCCCAGCAACAAAGGGTTAATGATTCAGTTCGTTGACTATGATCCAGCAGGGGATGTTGTAAGGGTAACTGTTACAGATAAAACCCTGCAAAAGGAATATGGTGTGTACGGGAATAACATACAGGCAATGTACCTGGCTGGATATCTTGCTGGAAAGAAAGCAGCAGAAAAGGGAATAGAAGAGGCCATACTGGATACCGGAAGGTATAAATTCATTCATGGAGGCAGACTTTCCGCAGCATTGAAGGGCATTATAGACTCTGGTATTGATATTCCCGCAGACGAAGATGCATTCCCGGCTGAATCCAGGATAAACGGTGAACACCTGAAGAATAAGGTGGACATTTCAAAATTTGTTAAAAAGGGTGAATGAATATGGATGAAGAATGGATTCCTAAAACGGAACTGGGAAGGCTTGTGGCCAATAACGAAATTCAGAGCATAGGTGACGCTCTGCACACAAAACTACCACTGCAGGAGTATCAGATAGTCGATTATCTTATTCCTGATCTTCAGGATGAGGTTATTAACATTGAAAGGGCCCAGAGAATGACCGATTCCGGAAGGAGGATGAATTATTCTATTACTGCAGTTGTTGGTAATGGCAATGGCTATATAGGGATAGGCCGTGGCAAGGCAAAAGAGGCTGCACCGGCCATAAGAAAGGCAATAAACAATGCCAAAACCAATATTATAGAAATTAAGAGAGGATGTGGTTCATGGGAATGTGGATGCGGGAGACCACATTCACTACCGTTCGAAATTACCGGAAAGTCAGGTTCAGTTGTCGTCAAGCTTAAACCTGCTCCTCAGGGAGTTGGGCTTGCAGTGGGGGATGTTGTAAAAATTATCCTGAAAATGGCAGGCATAGAAGATGCATGGGGTTTTGCATCCGGCCATACAAAGACAACTGTAAACTATGCACTGGCAACATTCGATGCCCTGAAAGAAACGGTATCAATGAAAATGAACCCCAAAATCAATCTGACAACGCCCATATATGTAGGAGGAATAGAACATGATAGCAATAATAAGGATTAGGGGGAGCACGGGAATAAAGCCCAGTGCTGAAAAAACTGCAGAATTACTGAATCTCAACAGAATAAACCATATGGTTATTTTTCCTGAGTCAGAAAGCTTAAACGGTATGCTTAACCGTGTAAAGGATTACGTGACATGGGGAGAAATAGACGAAGAGACCCTGGAGCTTGTTCTCAAGGATAGAGTTCTATTACAAGGTCACAAAAAATTAACCGATGATTATCTGAAGGAGTCTGGTTACTCCTCTATCAGTGAACTGGCAAATAAATTGGCTGAAGGCACACTAAAATTTAAAGATCTACCTGATGTTAATCCTGTAATAAGGTTGAACCCTCCAAAGGGTGGTTATGAGGCGATTCAGAAACCATTCCACCAGAAAGGTTCTGCAGGTTACAGGGGCAGTGAAATTAATAAACTGATAAGGCGGATGATTATTCCGGGGGTGAATTTAAATGGTGAGAACAAAAACTAAAAAATTAAGAGGAGGCCATTATGGCAGAGGAATGAAATCCGGCAGAGGCAAGGGTAAAAAAGGAGGTAATGGAATGGCCGGTCTTGGGGGTCATAGGAAAATATGGCTGATACTTCATGATAAAAAGCATTACGGAGTTCACGGGTTTACAAGCCATTCCAAAACCTATGAAAACCCTATAACCCTTAATCAGCTTAATGACCGTTATGAGGAATTAAAGGCAATGGGCTACGTTGTGGATGACTTAATAGATCTGGAAGGTGCAGGTTATACCAAGCTGCTGGGCACCGGAACCTTTGAGGTGAAGTGCAGAATCAAAATACCGCAGGCTACCGAAAAATCTATTAATAAGCTTTCCAATTACGGTACTAAGATAGAAAATGACTGAAATCCGTAGAAATAAGGGAGCTGCCATTCCCATAATATTTATATTCGCCCTGTTTATTGTTGTATTTTATTATTTTTCTCATTATACCGGGCTTAAATTATTCATACTTGGACTGCTATCATCGCCACTTTTTATTATCGCATACCTGCTACTGAGCTACAGTGGACCGAAAAAGAGCAAGCTATACGGGCTTGAAAACCTTACGGCAAAACTTCCTGCAGTTAAAAAAGCTAAGGGACATGTTCCATTTAAATACAAATTAATGTGGACCGCAGTTGTTGTCCTGATATATTTTGCCCTGACAAATATTTATATATACGGTCTCAACACATCAAAGACCGTAGATGTATTTGCATCTTTCAGGGCAATTTTCGCCGGTGCATCCGGTTCACTTATGGATCTGGGTATAGGCCCCATCGTAACAGCAAGTATAGTAATGCAGTTATTTGCTGGAGCAAAAATATTCAATCTAGATCTCAGTGATTCCAGTGATAAGGCCATGTATCAGGGATTCCAGAAACTCCTGGTAATTATAATGATATTTGTAGAGGCAATTCCCCAGGCATTCGGATTTCTCGTGCCAGATGCCGGTCTGGTATCCAGCATAGCACACGTTGTTCCTGGTTACGGTGAATTCCTGGCTCAGAGTATTATCATACTTCAGCTATTCTTCGGATCATATCTGGTGTTCCTCATGGATGAGGTGGTATCCAAATACGGTATCGGCTCAGGTATCTCCCTGTTTATTGCTGCAGGGGTATCACAGCAGCTCTTTACAGGTACATTTAACTGGATACCATCCACAATAACCTCACCGCTTTCTCTTTCCAATCCTCCAGCTGGGGCAATACCAAAGGCACTTTACCTTTTCATGAATGCACCGGGGTCTTACCTGACAAACACAGGAATGGAACAGATACTCTTTGCGCAGCCAAATCCAATGATAGCACTTGTAGGAACTCTGCTTATATTCTTTGTAGTAGCCTTCTTCCAGAGCAGCAAGATTGAGCTGCCTATAGCACATGAGCGTGTAAGGGGTGCCAGGGGGAGATATCCATTGCAGCTTTTATACGCTTCAAATATACCGGTTATACTTGCCACAGCGCTTCTGGCTAACATATCAATGTGGACTCTGCTATTCTGGCACAGTCCGGTTCTGGATAAGATTCCTATATTGGGTCATAGTCATTTGCTTGGATCATATGCTTCCTCAGCGCAGATATCGGCACTGGGCATATCTTCTACGACACCCACTGGAGGACTGGCGTTTTATCTTTATACGCCTAATGGTCTATCCGACTGGTTGTTCCCAATATTGCAACCCTCTGTCTCACAGAGCGTGCTATTGGGTCACACGCCGGTGGAGGAGTTAATCCATATCATAGTATTCATGGCTTTCCTGGTCGGATTCAGTATACTATTTGCAAAATTCTGGATTGAAACAACCAATATGGGCCCGGATGCTGTAGCGAAGCAGATACGTTCCAGTGGAATGCAGATACCAGGTTTCCGGCGTGATCCACGTATAATGGCCAAGGTACTGAGCAAGTATATACCCGCAATAACTATATTCAGCGGTGCAATTGTGGGAATACTGGCAGGAGCTGCCGATCTGATAGGTACAGTTGGGGATACCAGCGGTACCGGTCTGTTGCTTGCTGTTGGAATTGTAATACAATTCTATGAAGCAATGGGCAGAGAACAGTTGATGGAAATGCATCCATTGATAAGGCAGTTCTTCAGTGGTGGATAAACATGAGAGTAGTAATTTCAGGCATTCCAGGTGTTGGAAAATCAACAATCCTGGAAATGGTTTCAAAAAAAACACAGTACGAGATAATTAATTTCGGTTCCCTGATGTTTGACATGGCTGTGGACCTTGATCTGGTGAAATCCAGGGACGACATACGGCGGCTTGATGTAGATACACAGAAAAATCTGCAGAAAAAGGCATCAAATAAGATAGGAAAGATGGACAATATAATAATAGATACCCATATGTCCATAAAATCTCCTGCAGGTTATCTCCCGGGCCTACCGGAATGGGTGCTCAGGGAATTGATGGTTTCTTCCTATTTTCTTATAGAATCCACTCCAGAGGAAATTAAGCGCAGAAGGGAGAACGATTCATCCAGAAGCCGTGACAGTGATACCGTACAGGATATAAAGGAACATCAGGAGGTTAACAGGTATTATGCTGCCGCATATTCAGTCTATTCAGGGGCTACAATAAAGTATATATATAATCCTGACAATCATCCAGAGATAGCTGCAGAAAGCATATTAGGAGGTTTATAAAATGCAACAGGGTAATAGACCAGCACAGAATCCACAGATGACGAAGTTTATGATGATAGAGTTTATCTTTATGTTTGCAGGGCTTGGTCTAATTTTCATCATAAGTGATCCCTCCATCAGAAATCCTCTTGGGCATTATCTAAATTATGCTTTCATGCCACTTCTCGGATTCAACTATAAACTCCCAATATTAACACTTATGCTTACAGGCATTATCCTTGGTCTAATCTCATCAATTCCGAGATATTTCTTTACGGACTGGCTCAAGATGGGAAAAATGCAGATGATCAGCAAGGCCTATTCCAAGGCAATGAGGGAAGCATACAGATCAGGTGACCGCACAAGACAACAAAAACTTCAGAAGATGCAGATGCAGAGACAGATGGATCAGGCCGCACTTTCAATGAACACAATGAAGCCGTTAATGGTTACTGAAATATTCTTCTTCCTGATATTTATCTGGCTTTATGTCTTCATGCTTACTATACATTATCAGTATGTGTCCATGCCATGGGATTTAAATCTCAACATAGTCACATCGAAGATATACATTATGCCACTCTGGATGGCCCTGTATACACTGGGTAATCTTGCAGTCGGGTACTTCGTCACCATGATTATGAAGTATGTTGACTTTACATACAAGCTCAGGAAAATTGATGAGGATACGGCGCAATCAATATGATAGTAACTATCAGTGGCGAATCCGGATCGGGTAAAACAACAGTTGGCAAATTGCTTGCCGAAAAACTTAATTACCAATTTTTTTCTGGAGGATATTTTTTTAGGAAAAAGGCGGAAGAATACGGCATGAGCCTCCTTGATTTCAGTGGCTATGCAGAAAAACACCCTGAAATTGACCTCGATCAGGACAAAATGATTCTAGATTTCATGAAAAATCATGATAATATAGTTATGGAATCCAGGCTTTCTGGAGTTCTGGCATACCGGGAAGCAATTGCAGTTAAAATATATCTCGATACCTCTTTTTGTGTTAGAAGCAGGAGATTAATGGAAAGGGACGCAGGTACCGATGAGAAACACATACTGGCCAGATCAAGGTCTGAAATTTTACGTTATATGGAATTTTACGGACTGGATTACAGAGTATTCAGCTATTATGATTATATTGTAGACACAGATGATTTTACACCCGAAACCATAGTAGAATGGCTTATGAACTACATAAGCAATACACAGGTCAAAAACAAAGATTAAAATCAGATTTACAATAGAGTATAAATTATGTACACTTCAGGATTAAATAAAGACGAAATAAACGGATTTATAGTAATTGATAAGCCCAAGGGGCCTACAAGCCATCAGGTAGACTCATGGATCAGGGACATCACAGGAGAAAAACGGGTGGGACACATTGGCACCCTTGATCCAGGTGTGTCTGGCGTACTGGTTATGGCTCTGGGAAAGGCTACAAAACTTATAGATATAGTTCATGAAAAATCCAAGGAATATATATCGGTAATGAGATTGTATTCTCAGGCAGATAGGGGGACTATCGAAAGGGTTTTTAACGAATTTACCGGGAAAATATACCAGCTTCCTCCTGTGAGATCCGCAGTTTCCAGGCAGGTCAGGGAGCGTACCATATACAGTATGGATATACTTGAAATTGCTGATAAACTGATATTATTCAGAGTTAAATGTGAGTCAGGTACATATATCCGAACCCTCTGCACCGATATGGGGTACGTAATCGGGACCGGCGCACAGATGGCAGACCTCAGAAGGCTCTCCACAGGTGATTTTAATGAAACCCAGATGCACACACTTCAGGAACTCAGCGATGCGGCTGTTATTAAGAGGGAAGGGAATCCATCATTATTCAATAGCATGGTAATTCCCATGGATTTCGTTTTTTCAGAATCACCTAAGGTTATAGTTAAAAATACAGCAGTTAAAAATATTATGCATGGATCAGATATATATCCTGCCGGAATAAAGGCCATAGTAGGAGAATTCCACAAGGGGAGCAGGGTTGCCATATACACTGATAGCAATGATCTTATTGCCTATGGGACGATGCTGGTGGATGAACTTAATGATCTAAAGACAATTGACCTTGATGGTATACTGAGTGATAAATATGGAGAAAATAATGTGGTACGGAAAGATAATAAACAAAAAAATATACCTGTACAGAAACCTGGAAAAAGATTACATGAACATATTCGAGAGCCTGAGGAACGGAAGAATCCCAGAAACGGAAGAGACATGTTCAGAAAGAATCCCAGATTTAAGAGACCTCCTGCTAAAATACGAAAAGGAAAGAATAAATTCTGAGTTTTCACATGATCAGTATATAATTAAAATGTATTCTGTGAGAAAGGAAATAGATAGCATTATCAATATCTATCTTGAAAAACTTGTGTCTATTTACACACTCCTGGATATAAAATACAGCAATGATCCTTGCCTTTACTTTTCAAGGCTCAAGAATGCGGGATTAAATGAGGTGGATGGTCGGGCTGCTGAGATGGGTTCATCATTATGTGCTTTCAGGGCCTATCTGGACACCTATCTCCGAAATGAAATTGAAGACTATATGCCCAGTACCGTTCATCTTATAGGCCCCGGGCTCTCTCTTGATTTTCTTCTTAAGGCCGGAAGCCTTAAAAATCTTGTGAAATACCCATCCGGAACACTGCAGATACTTGGGGCAGAAAAGGCTTTCTTTAACCATATGAGAAAGGGTACTCCACCACCAAAGCACGGAATTATCTTCAATTATCCCGGGTTATCCGCACTTCCACCAAATAAAAGGGGAAAGGTGGCAAGAACAATAGCCAATAAAATGGCCATAACCCTCAAAATGGATTATTTTAAAACCGGAGGAAATATAGATAGCATGATTTCTGAGATAAAAAACAGAATGTCGGATCAGGTATAATTTGGCTTGGCACCCTCTGGAATTTCATCAGGATAGTTCCCTGTCAGGCATCCGACACAGAGGTTGTTCATGCCGATGCTCTCACGTAAACCGTCTATGGTTAAATATCCCAATGAATCTGCATTTATTGCCTTTCTTATCTCCTCTATTGTATGGCCGCCGGCTATAAAATCACTGCTGGTTTTCATGTCAACACCGAAATAACAGGGTGCTATTATGGGAGGAGACCCAACACGCACGTGAACTTCCGTGGCACCGTCTTTTCTCAGTATGTTTATTATGTGCCTCATGGTATTTCCACGGACTATGCTGTCATCAACAAGAACAACCCTCTTTCCCTTTATGACAGATTTAATAGTATTGAGCTTTATTTTTATTGCATCGTACCTGGATTTCTGATCTGGCAAAATAAATGTCCTATCAGAATACCTGTTTTTGATTAAGCCCTCACTGTAGGGTATATTAGAATATACAGAATACCCCAGAGCCTGAGATCTTCCGGAGTCGGGAACCGGGACTACAACATCGGCATCAACCGGATTCTCCTTTGCAAGTTTTATCCCTATATTGTATCTGACATCGAATACCTCTCTTTTGTCTATTATGCTATCAGGCCTGGCAAAGTAAACGTATTCAAACATGCAGTGCGATGTTTTATGATCGACGGTAAAGACACTCCTGTAACCGGATTCCCTTACCTCTACAAGTTCTCCAGGGGCTATATCTCTTATAATTTCTCCTGATACTGTATCTATCGCTGCGCTTTCAGAGGCAATAATATACCCTCCCTCTGTCTTCCCAAGTATCAATGGCCTGAATCCGAAAGGATCCCGAAGAGCATAAAGTACATCGTTTATTAGAATCGCCAGGGCATATGCACCCCTGATCTTCAGCATTGCCTTTTTGATTCCGTCTATAATTCCGTACTTCCCGATTTCGCTGACAATTTCCGTGAGAAGTACTTCGGTATCACTGGAGCTGTAAAATATATACCCCTTTTCCTTTAGTCTCTCCCTCAGGTCATGGGCATTTGTAATCTCACCATTATGGGATATACCTATGTATCCGAGTGATGAGGAAATGACAAAGGGCCCTGCATTTTCAACACCCTTGGACCCGGCAGTTGAATATCTGTTATGCCCTATTCCTATTCTCCCGGGTAAAATCTCTCCTCTAAAAACTTCTGAAACAAGCCCCATACCCTTGGTTATATGGATTTTTCCATCAAAGGTAGCTATGCCAGAGCTTTCCTGCCCCCTATGTTGCAGGGCCCTCAAAGAAAAGTTGATGGTGGTGAATGCGTCATTACCGGTATAACCGACAACAGCGCACTCCTCACTTGGCTTTTGCCCAGTTATAATGTCTGATTCTCGGGGAAGGAAATCCACAGTAAGAACACCTTTTTTCCCTAACGTTGTAGCTATTATGCCCACATCTTCTGCATCTTATGTGAATCTTTTTATTATTTGCCTTTCCCATTGATGACGTTCCATTGCTCATCTTATTCCCCTCCTGATGGTGATACAAATATTATGTTGTCCCCACGAAGTAGCATCATGCTGAACGTTCCCTTATTTTCATTGTTTATGGTCTCTGTTGCGTTTTTCAACACTAAATTCATGTATATGTCATATCCCTCGAGTACACCTGAATATGTTCTGTTTCCCCTGACGTCTATCATTATGTTTTTTGATAATGAATTTTTTAATGTTTCCATGGGTTTTGGAACATAGCCTGTTCTATTATTATTTACCATTTATTATCACCAGTTTAATGTTTTTACCATTATTCAAGATGGTGATTAGAAAATAATATAATAACTTTTATGCCATTATTGAAGTTTTGCAGGTTTTTTATTCTTATCTGCCAGTATAAACAGATACCTTGTTCCAGCAAGTGCAAGAATAAGTGCGGAAAATCCCATCAGTTCATAGGTATTTACCAGCTCGAATACGTGTGCAGCAAAAATAGTAAGGATTATCTCCCTGGCAGTAAAGGATATGGCTGCATTTATAATGTAAAGTATGGTATCGCCCTCCCCGCGGAAAAACTGTATTATGCTTTCATAGATCTCAAATATAACAACAGCAAGAAGTGAATCCTCAACTATAATGTCAATAAAATTATAAATAGCGCTTTCGGTGGATGCAGGGTTACTCACTGCGCCGAGTACAGCATAATACATTCCAATAAACATATGCAGAATTACCGCTCCGAAGGCAATAAGGAGTAGGATCCGTAGCAGAAGCGATACAGCATCAATGAAACTAATGTCCATGCGGTCAGGCATAAAAATAAGATCATTAGTACCTTTATTAATTTTTGCTCAGAGGGCCAGCACGACTTTAAATATTGAATTTACATGAATATAGCTGGGGCCAACAGATTTCACGGTATAACTGGATTTGCACGTTAATAGAAAACCCAGCTTCCTTGCCATGGCAATTATACTGTCTTCGCGTCGTCCTACGTTCTCTACGGTTGCAAGATAATGCATGGATATTTCAGTGCCAGGATGTGATCTGATCAGCGCGGCACTGATAAAATATGGACTGTTGAAATTACCCATTATTATATAATCTGCAATAATGAACGGAATCACAGTACGTGAATCACCTGTGAGAACGTCGACCTGATAACTGATTTTGTTCGCAAGAATATTTTGCTTAAGGTAATATGTAGAATCTGGATTAATATCACAGCATATCATCCTTCCGGGCATACTATTTTTCATTACCTGCAGTGAAAAATAGCCTATTCCGCAAAACATATCTATTACAGTGGAACCTGAGAGGTTGATAGAACGCATCTTGCTCCTTGTGTTGATATTGCCCGGTGAGAACATAACCTTCTGAAGATCCATAATGTATATAATTCCATATTCCATTAATTTTGTATTTCCCCCAGGTCCGTATACCAGCCTCAATGACGGTTTTCTCATAGTACCTGTAGTCTTTCCCGTTTCGTAATATATATTTTCTATTCCAGGCATCCTGGCAAATATTCTGGCAATTTTTGATGATATCTTTTGTTTAAAAATCAGGGAGTTTCCAAGTCTTATATAGGACAATTTTTCGGTATCTACTTCCCGTTTTGAGATATCACCTATTATTCTTTCAATTCCTGTTTTCCTGGTCCTGAAATTGAAATATATTGAATTGTCTATCTTCCTAATCAATGGCACATATACAGTATTTCCAGATTGCTCAATCTGGTAGCCACTGTCGAGCAAATGCTGTTCCCGCACTTGTTTGATAGTAGAATCTGCTTTAAATTTACTGACTGCCAGGCACGGTCGTATCATAAAAGTATATTAGATCAGGGAATTTAATACTTTTACAAATCAATTTACCAGAAAGAAAGCCACTGAATTTATTGTGTGGATGAATCTCTGGAATAGAAATATTTGTAAGAATATATTTCAATAATATTATAATATAGGCACTTGAATTAAATCTTTGGCTTTTATATAGTACCTACAGGGCGTTTAAGGGAATATACGCCTGTGGAGATGAATGCCAATGCCCCAGGTCTAAATATAAGTACGTATGTTAAGGCAGGCATAGTCCTTGAATCAGAAAGCCTCATTGCATTAGCAAGAGGCGGCTCACCTTTCACATAGCATGTTAGAATGTGAGTAATGAACTTTCAGATCATATAATAAATTACCGAGTAAATAATAAATCATAGAGTTACAATTACAGATGGGCCATGGCATCCCAAGATTTTAAAGTTAAACGTAAGTATTCCTGTGCGATTAACATACATGACACTTGAGGCCGAACTAGTAGAAATAAATAGCAATGCACTCAAATGGAATCCTCTTGGAGATCCGATTGAACGTAAGATACTTGTATTCCATCCTGACAGGCCGGTGAAGGACGCACCGCTTTTGATTGAGCTTGCTGGATTGAATGGAACTCCAAAGCTCAATAATAGATTTTCCCAGGTTTTGAAGAAGCTTTACAGTAAAAATATGCTGGAAAACTCTGTTATTATAAATCCTGATTTTTCAACTAAGTACCATGTGAACCAGTACATAAATTCTCCTGGCGCAGGAAACTATGAAGATTTCATAATTAAAGAAATAATACCATTTATATCAGAAAAATATAAAACCGGAAATGTAGGACTCTTCGGGAAATCTTCCGGCGGTTTCGGGTCTTACACACTTGCATCCAATCACCCAGACATTATCAGCGGTTTTGCCAATCATTTCGGAGATAGTGGGTTCGAATACGTGTATATACCGGATATCCCTGTTGCATATCGTGAATTGTACGGCACCTCTGTGCAGAATTATCTTGAGGAAAAGTCCAGAAAAGACGACCTCAAGGATGAAGAGATAAGGGCACTCAACATAATCGGCATGTCTGCATTTTATTCCTATGATACTGAAAATGGCAAACCAGAACTTCCATTCAATATGGATACCGGAATGTTCCGTGAGGATATCTGGAAGAAGTGGTCGGAATACGATCCTGTTAGAAACGTTGAATTCAGGGCTGACAATCTGAAAAAATTGAAGGCAATATACATGGATGTTGGAACAAAAGATGAATACAGTCTCTTTATGGGAATGCGTACATTACATGATAAAATGAAAACACTGGGTATCAACCATTCATATCAGGAATTCAACGGGGGTCATTTCTATAATACCCCACGCTACGAAGAGTCGCTCCCCTATCTCGCCAAAAAATTAAATGAATAAATAGATTTTATAATTTTCTAGCACATATTCAGTATTTATTATGTATTTTCAAGATAATTTAATTGAATACTCATAATAGATATACAAAATAATTCATTTTAAAAATAAAATGTTTCAAACTTCTCTCTATAAATAAATGATGGGCAAAAGCGACTTCTTTTCTTTTATCTGTTTAGACCACTCAAACGGGCCGCATATTCTCCTATGTATGGTATGTATATATCAGTTCCCAGAGATGCCTTATACCCAATATAGAGTCCATAGATCCATAGAAGAATGCCAATAATATCCGATATATATGAAACAGGAGCCAGTATAGAAAATGAAATTAAATAGAAAATTACATCCAGTATAATTATAGCAATACCAAGGCTTATGGACTGCACAGCATTAAATTTCAGTCTTTTATTTTCCCCATAAAATATGTATACAAAAATTCCTGTGAGAATCGGAATTAAATATGCTATTACATACATTATTGAATTATCCTCTTTGTCTGACATACATAGATATATGACTTGTATATATTACCCTTTCATTTTAAGTAAAAAATTTATTTTTTAGTAAATAATATGTCAGACATTATTATACATAACAAACGAAACATACCAGCCAGGTGGTCAGTTAAACTATTATAATCAGAAAACTGAAAGAGACCTGTAAAACCAGATGTATAAAAGCATAAATCCTTAAAACTAATGTAGAAGTATGAAGTCATCAGATTTATTTAAAGAGGCTATGGAGATATTTCCAATGGGCGTAAATTCTCCGGTTAGATACTATTCACCTGAGCCTGTAATGTTTCAGCAGGCCAGAGGTTCCAGGGCCATAGACGTTAATGGCAAAGAATATATAGATTATTCAATGGGATTCGGCCCCATGATACTTGGCCATGCAAATCCTGAGGTTGGAATGAAAATAAAGGAGCAGGTAGATCGGGGCATTCTTTTCGGGTCCCTTACTGAAAACGAAATCAAATTGGGGAAAATAATAAAAAATGCTGTCAAATCAATAGACATGCTTCGTTTCACCAACTCCGGAACAGAGGCAACAATGCATGCCATAAGGGTGGCCAGGGGCTTCACAGGAAAAAAATATATACTGAAAATGGAGGGAGGATACCACGGTGCCCATGATTATGCCCTGATAAAATCCGGAAGTGGAACAATGACATTCGGTGTCCCATCCTCTTCCGGCGTTCCAGAGGAAGTTTCCAGAACAGTTCTAGTTGGGCAGTATAATGATACTGAAAGCATAGAAAAATTGTTCAGAGAATATGGAAATGACATAGCTGCAGTAATAACAGAACCTGTTCTTGGAAACATAGGCGTTGTTAATCCAGAAAAGGATTTTTTAAAATCTCTCAGGGAAATAACTGAAAAATACTCATCCCTGCTCATATTTGATGAGGTTATTACAGGATTCAGATTTGCCTTTAGCGGGTATCAGGATATAATAGGAATAAAGCCTGATATCACGACTATGGGTAAAATAATTGGTGGGGGTGCCCCAGTTGGAATGTTCGGCGGAAGGAAAGATATAATGGAGAAAATTGCTCCAGCAGGAAATGTGTATGAAGCAGGCACCTTTTCCGGCAATCCCCTTACCATGGCCGCAGGAATTGCCACACTTGATATATTAAAGGCAAAGGATTATTCACAAATAAATGGCTACGCTGCAAGACTTGAGAAAGAACTAAATTCAATGGTAAGTGAATACGGAATAAATGCTGTTGTAAATAGATGCTATTCAATGTTCCAGATATTCTTCAACAAAAAAAATGTTACAGATTACAGTACAGCAACCCGGTCAGATACGGCTAAATTCAATAAAATGTTCCATGGTCTTCTGGAAAGAGGAATTTTCTTCCCGCCAAGCCAATTTGAAACAGAATTTATAAGCTTCGCCCACGATGAGAACGATTTCCGGGCAACTGTAGATGCCATGTCCGCGGTGTTAAAATGTCTGTAATACTGGGAACAAGGGACAGTGAGCTTGCACTTATTCAGGCAGAAAGCGTAAAGGTCGCCCTGGAGCTGGCCGGGTACGATGTGAAAATAAAAAAATTCACATCCAGTGGTGACTCTAATAGGAACATTCCTCTCTATAGAATGTCATCTACAGGAGTTTTTGTTGATGAGCTCAATGAGAGGGTCGTTAAAGGGGAAGTAGACCTGGCTGTTCATAGTGCAAAGGATATCCCATCCACCATGGCTGATTCCCTTGAAATAAGTGCAGTGCTTAAAAGGGAAGATTACAGGGACGTGTTAATATCAAATACTCCACTGGAGGAAATGAAGGATGGGGATAAACTTGGAACATCCAGCATGAGAAGGATAAGGCAGGCAAAAACAGTGAATTCACACGTGCAAATATTGGATATAAGGGGAAATATAGACACCAGAGTGTTTAAATATATGTCAGGCAACTACTCCGGAATAATTATAGCCAAGGCAGCATATAATAGAATGAAGCTTGACATGGAACATTTTGAGCTATCTGAGGATCAGTTCCTGCCGGCGCCGAATCAGGGAATAATAGCAATAGTTGGCAGTAAAGGTTCAGAATCATCTGACATAGCCAGAAGCATTAACCACAAAGAAACTTACAGTGATATGGAAAATGAAAGATACATAGTTAAGAAACTCAACCTAGGATGTTCCATGCCTGCAGGAATACTTTCTGAGGATGGTGCGGTTAAGACACGCTTTTATTCATTGAAATCTGATGAGTATAAGGACCTTAATTTTAAAGGATCAGATATGGGCTCCATCACAGATAGGATAAGGGAGGCGATAGCCGGATATGGTTACTTCTGATTATATTATAACAACGAGGCCGGAGGAAAAGTTTAAACCTGTGAATACCCGGTGCATATCAATAAAAAACGTACCACTTACGAAAATCGTAAGAACTGGCAGGCAGGAAGAAATTATACAGGGCGTGATACAAAATAAGCCAGAAATTATTGTACTCACAAGCTCTGTGGGGGCATCTGAATTTTTTAAATATTATTATAAGTATATAGAAAATTCCCATATTATTGCCATTGGCGATAAAACAGCAGAGGAAATTAAAAAATATACCGGGGAAGTGTCTGTTCCCACAGTCCGAAACTCCTATGGAGTTATAACCATGCTGGAAAATTATCTTAATTCCAGAATAGCCCTATTTCGCAGTAATGAATCTAATAACATTATTAGTGACTGGCTTGAGGAAAATAACGCAAATTTCATGGAGTACTATATATATAACGTTGTGAAAATTGTAAATCCCGGAATAAAAGATCTGTTTCTGGAGAATGACTGCAAGGGTATACTGTTAACATCATCGATGGAGGCCACGATATTCCATGAAGTGCTGGGATCTGCTGATATTAATAAAAATATATACGCCATCGGAAGAGTAACTGAGGAAACCCTTAAAAAATATGGATACTATGTTTCCTTTACAGGCAACTCTGATTTTTACTCAATAATAAAATATATAGATAATAAAAACTGCAAGTAGCGGGGAATGGATTTGAACCATTGATCTACGGGTTATGAGCCCGTCGGGATCTCCTGACTACCCTACCCCGCTATAATAGTATATTGCTAAAAGGGATATAAACTTTAACGGTTTTTCATGTACCGCCGAAGCTTTCTTCCATCTTCCTGAACTTTAATTCCCCTGAATTCTTCTCCAGATATGCATAAACTGTTTTATGTTTCCTTCCCTGAAGTATCATATTAACTGCCTCTCTTGCATACTGTACGGATATGAAATCTCCTATGATAGAAACTGTATTCCCGCTTATGGATATATATGTGCCTGTAAGCTCCTCTATAATTTCCCTGGTATGGCCGTCCTTGCCTATAAGCCTTCCCCTGATCTCATTTATTCTTTTTGTGTCCTTCTTCACAAATTCTTTGATTGATATAACTATAAGCTGGATGCTATCGTCGAAAAGAAACATAGCTTTATCTGGATTAAACCCGCGGCCAATAGCCTGTACAGCATTCATAGCCATCAATGCCCTTAATGGATCATTCTTCTGGTAAACCGTAACTGTGGCATTTTCAGAATCAATTTCAAGTTTTACCTTCCCCTCTTCCTCTATCTTTGCCTTTACGGATCCTTCCTTGCCTATCAAAACCCCTATCCTGGAAAATGGTATTTTAATGCTACCTATATCAAGCAATTATATCACCTTTAATATGATTATACAATTCGTCTACGCTGCAGTTTACACCTTTTTTTGAAAAGAATGAAACTATATTTTTTATATCTCTTTCAAGAAATGTTGCTGCCATCGGATGTTTGATTGAAACAGACTGCCCCACATCTATAATGTATGGGTTTTTTCTGTAATAAAGTATGTTATACTCACTGAGATCAGCATGGACTATCCCGGCTTTATTGTACATAAGCCACATGGACTTTCTGAGCTTCTCATATATCTCGTTAAAACCCTCCTGCAAATCCTTTATTTGTGGTGCAGGCCCCCTAGAAGTTCCTAGATATGACATGAGAAGTATATTCCTGTAAAATCCATAGGGTTTTGGTGCATTTATGCCAGCCTCCCTGAGGCCTTCGAGGTTTGTGTACTCTTTCTGTGCCCATACATATACAACATTTGATCTGTTTATCCTCTCCTTATCAAATCTGTAATCTCCCTTTATGTATTCCATAGTATTGGAAAATTTCAACGTTGACATTTTATATATTTTCAATGCCCTTGTTTCCCTGCTTTTAAGCTTTACGTTGAAGATAAGCGATTCTTTCCCACTTGATATTGGAAAGTCAATATAATCTATATCATATTTTTTTATAACCTCATAAATTGCATTAAGCGTCCTTCTATCGAATACGAGCCCATAGGTTTTTCTGTCAAGATTTAGCCTGTTTGAAAATTCATCCGATTCAATTAACTGCTTCAGTGCACTTTTATCGTTCATTGAATACATCTATTATTTCCGGCAGCATCCTGTTTCTGCTCAGGTACATCGCCTGGGTTCTGGTATATCTGTATACTATATCGCCCTTTTCATCCTGGAAATCCCATGGCTTTACTATGACAAGGTCGCCTTCCCTTATCCACATTCTTTTTTTCATTTTTCCCGGTATCCTGCAGTTTCTTGTGGAGCCATCCTCGCACATAACCGTTAACCTGGAGGCCCCGGATAATTTTTCAACTATGCCGTATATTTCTCCCTTTCTCTTATTGGGCGTAATAACCCTCGTAATATTTTCTCCATTGTCCTCTTCTTTATCAACCATATGTATATTACATAATCATATCCACTCATATAAATATAATCAATTATGAACAGGTTTTTGGGGATTACAGAAAATGGATTTATGAAAAACTTTCGGGAAATACATACTTTACTGTGTATATATCTGATATCTGTTAAGAAAAATTTAAATATATCTGCTATATATTCACATATGGCTGATTTTGAATCAGAAAAAGATGTTATAGCTAATAGTAAAAGCCAGGACAGAAAATTAAAAAAGGCTTTAAACACGTGGGATCTCTATTTTTTGAGTCTAGGAGGGATAATCGGATCAGGATGGTTGTTTGCAGCAGCTGCTTCAGCAGCAACAACCGGACCGGCCGCCATACTCTCGTGGCTTATAGGTGGTGTGCTTGTTTTATTCATAGCCCTGGTTTATGCTGAGCTTGGTGGTATGATACCGAGAACCGGTGCAATTAGCAGGTACGGTCATTACTCCCATGGAGGGGTTGCGGGGCTATTCTTCGGATGGACATATTTCCTTTCCGCTGTATCGGTTCCCGCAGTAGAGGCAGAGGCTGTAATAACCTATGCAAGTTCATATGTGAAGGGTTTATCCTACAGTGCTCCAAATCCACTTGACCCGTCTTCAACTGTTGCACTTCTTACAGGTCTAGGAATAGTACTTGCGGGAATACTCATAGTTGCCTTCTTCGCACTGAACTACGCAGGTGTCAGAATCATGGGAAAGACCAATACAGGAATGACATGGTGGAAACTTATAATTCCATCCATAACAATTGTCATGCTCGCATTCCTGGTATTCCACACACCCAATTTCACTACTCCTGCGCTTGGTGGCTTCCTTCCCGGGAATAACACTGCAACTATATTTGAGGCTGTGTCTACTGATGGTATCGTATTCTCTTTCCTGGGATTCAGACAGGCTCTGGATTATGGAGGAGAGGCAAAAACACCACAGAAATCAATACCCCGTGCCACAGTATTTTCGGTGTTAACTGGAATAGTTGTATACGTTCTGCTTCAGGTAGTTTTTATCGGGGCTATAAACCCCACTAAACTTGCTGCAGCCGGAGGCTGGTTTGGACTTGTGTCAAGCTCCCCGTCAGCATACGCATCTGGAGTTGTAGCCGCACCATTCGCATTTCTGGCAAAAACATCTGGAATATTTGCCCTTGTTGTGCTGACATATGTGCTTTATGCCGATGCTTACGTATCACCTGCAGGAACACTTAATGTCTATGCAGGAACATCTACAAGGACCCTGTTCGGGTTATCCGAAATTGGTTACTTCCCGAAACAGCTTTCCTACGTTAGCAAGAAAACAAGGGTTCCAGTTCTGCCCATTATAATTTCTGTGATCATAGGATTGATATTCCTGGCTCCATTCCCAAGCTGGTATGCACTGGTAGGTCTTATAACAGGCGCAACTGCATTCACATATATAGTCGGAGGGTCTGCCCTTATGGTGTTCAGAAAGGAGGCTGATGAGCTAAAAAGGCCATTTACCCTCCCATATGCAAAAATACTTGCACCCATAGCATTTGTAGGTGCAACTCTGATTGTGTACTGGTCAGGATGGCCTACAATACCGTATCTTGCAATAGCCATATTCCTTGGAATAGTTATATACCTTATAATACTGGCATCCCATAAAGTTGAGAATGTATTTACAAAAGTGAATATAAAGGCCGGATGGTGGGTCCCTGCTTTCATACTGGTACTTACACTCTTATCGTACCTGGGGGAAGGAGACTATGGAGGAACAAATACAATACCGTATCCCTATGATTTCGTGGTTGTAATAATAGTTGCCATAATATTCTACCTGATATCCATAAAATCTGGATATAAAACAGATGAAATAAGGGATATAATAGACTCTGGAACACAGTACATACCTGAGGAGGATGTATCAGCGGCAGGGGGGAAATAATATTATAATTTTTAAGCAATAAATTTTTTTTAAATAATATATCCTTATATTATAAAAATAATGTTTTAGATTATAAAAGGAAGTGTAAAAAGCATAACATGCATATTGGAATATATACTTATCTCTGTTTTATAATAACGTTCTTGATTTTGAAATACCTTGAAATGGCATCACGCATTAATTTGATGTTGCGGCTATCCTTGCCTATTGCCTTTCCGATATTTTCCGGTGCTATGCCTATGAATATATTGGTTACATTGTCTTTCCATACCAGGTTTATTTCATTTACAACATATCTGTAAAAGAGGTTTTTTGTAAATGTGAGAAGGTCAGGGGAAAATTCTGCCATGACTATTCTTTTGTTTATCTTTGCCTTCAGGTCAGTAATTATATTCTCGTGTTTTTTAAATATCTCCGCAAGTTTATGCTCTCCAACAACGAATAGTACCATTTCCTCGTTTTCAAGGCACTCGAACACATTTGTTCTGGTATAGCTCTCAAATAATTTTATAAATCCTATTGTCTGGTTATCCAGTGTTATCTCATTCATGGTATCCCCTTATTTTTTGTTACCCTTATATACAAGGTCTATGGCACCTGTTCCCAGTGTTATGGGCTGGCCAACAATGATGTTTTCAGCAACTCCTGCAAGTGGATCTACCTCTCCAAGAAGTCCGGCCTTCAGTAAATGTTTAGATGTTATTTCAAATGCTGCCCTGGCAAGTACACTGCTTTTTCTTCCTGAGATTCCCTGCCTTCCTACCGCTCTCACTGCCCCCGAAAATGTCATCATATCGGCAACAAGCATTAAATGCCTCTTATCAACGTTAAGTCCCTGCTCGCTAAGTGTATTTTCAGCCTCACGGTAAATGGCATTCCTTGCTGCCTCTATTCCGAAGACGTTTTCTATTTCGATAATGTCGTTTGTTGTTGTTCTCGTTGCATCAACACCCTCTATATTCAAAACTTCTCGCAGATTTGATCCCTGGGTGTAGATTACCCATGCCCCTTCTTTGGGATCTACTCTCCCGATAGCCCTGCTGATCTTGCTCACGCCCTTGATTGGGGTGGTTTTCAGTTCTTCCTGTTTCTGATAGAGTACCTTGAATGATTCCTGCTGCAACTTTATTGCAATGCTTTCATCATCTACCTGATTATAAATTATTCCCTTCTTCTTTTCCAGTGCTGAGAGTAAGTCTCCCATGGAGACAAGCCGGTCACGGCTCTTATTTTTATCAAGCTTTATTGTGAGGCTCATCTCTCCAACATCGGTTATAATATCAGCAACATCTATGATTGTTGTATTTTCCAGGCTTTTAATAAGTTCTTTGACCTTTTCTTCGTTATTTTTATATCTTTCCGTAAGGTATATTGTCATTGATGGTGTGCTCGGGATTCTTCTGGCATCCACAATTTCTATGAGTCTCGGTAATCCCAGTGTAACGTTCATTTCGACGACACCCGCAAAGTGGAACGTTCTCATAGTCATCTGTGTTCCGGGTTCGCCTATACTCTGTGCCGCTATAATGCCAACAGCCTCGAATGGGTCTATTTCTCTCTTTTTGAGTTCAAGGTCAACCCGCTTCAGAAGTTTCTCGTACTTGTCAGATGGAAGGCTCTTTTTATATTTTACAAGTTTATAGGCAAGTGAGACCGGTATACTATATCCTCTTGATTCTGCATCCTCCATTACTGATAATGCATCATCTGACATTTTGAATTCTTCCTTTTCCCTGTATTCAACGTGGAATTTTTCACCCAGTGCAAAGGATGTCAACTCCTTGAATCCCTTTTCCATCTTGAATTCACTGATAGGAGTTCTGTCTATCTTTCTGATGCTTTCAATTTTAAGGATCGCCTTTAAGCCGGTCTTCCTTTTCTGTATAATGTCATCAGCCGGCTCATACTTTGAAACTTCTGATATTTTTACTTCATAATCTATGTTCTGCTTATCTGTGGAGATATATCCTGTATCTATACTAGTAACTGGCATATATTCTACAGCATAGCTGCAAGGTAAATTTTCAGAAATAAGCTCAATGTTTTTCTTGGTGTCTCTCCATATTAACGACATCATTGTTCATCACCGAATTCATCATATGCAACATAATCTACATCTACTGTCTGGCCCTCATCACTTCTGGTCGGGTCTACTCCATCCTCTCCGTACTTGAACTGTACAACAGATCCGATTGTATCTTCGACCCTGCGCTTGTCATTTACCTTCAAATCCTCAAATGCGTTGATAAGCCTTCTTTGCATGTACCCGCTTCTGGAGGTCCTTACAGCAATATCAACAAGACCCTCTCTTCCTCCTATACTGTGGAAGAAGTATTCTGTGGGGTTCAGACCGGCCCTGTAGGATGATTTAATGAATCCCCTGGCATATGCACCCAGATCATTTTCTTTGAAGTGTGGCAGGGTTCTGTTCGCATATCCCCTGTTCAGCCTTCCGCCCCTGACGGACTGCTGTCCAACCATTCCTGCGACCTCTGCAATGTTCAGCATCTTTGCCCTGGCTCCAGACCTTGCCATGATAACAGACGGGTCATTGAGGCCAAGATACTGGGATGCAATCTTTCCAGATTCATCCCTGACACCTCCTGTTGCACTGAGAATCTCCACCTCCAGGGTGTCCTCTATGGATCTTCCTGGCAGTGGCTGAAGCTGCCCTGATCTGAAAGCAGCAACAAGTTTTTCGATTTTATCCAGTGTCTCGTTGGATATTTCCTGTATTCTTGATATTGCCTCCTTGGGTATATCATAATCCTTAATTCCGGTTGAAAACCCTCTGTGGCTGAGATAACCCACGGCCAGACGGGTTACATTGTCTATGAATTTTGATGCAGCCTGTGGCCCCATCTTTCTGAAAATTTTATCTACTATAACTCCAGAGAACGGTCCCACTGCCTCATCATCTATTGTTCCGTGGACAAGCTTTCCATCGGTAATAACCACATACGTATCCTCAGGATCATTTTCATATTCGCATTTTCCGTCCTTTGAACCTGCGCACAGATGGCTCTTGAATTTAACGTTCAGCCCCTCTGGAAGGATAAGCGAGAATATATCCCTTCCATGGTAATACTTCTTACCATCTTTAATAACAGGTTCAGGGAGCTTATCGAATTCTATATAAGAAACTGTATGTATTGTATCATCCTCAGATAGCAGGGGGTTATTATGTGTAAGAAGGAATAGTGAGGTTATATGATCATGTATTGCGCCGATAATAGGCCCTCCGAATCTGGGAGACATAATCTGTTCCTGCACCTTCATGATTATTCTCGCCTCTGCCCTGGATTCCTCGCTCTGTATAACATGAAGATTCATCTCATCTCCATCAAAATCTGCATTATACGGTGTACAGTCAGAAAGGTTGAATCTGAATGTCATCCCTGGAAGAACTCTGACACTGTGAGCCATCATGGACATTCTGTGAAGTGAGGGCTGCCTGTTGAATAATACTATATCACCCTCGGTCATCTGTCTTTCCACTGTCCATCCCAGATCTATTCTCTCACTGTTGATTTCGGCGTTCTGGTCTGTAAGCTTTATCCTTCTTCCATCAGGTCTTATAAGGTAATTGACTCCTGCAAGATATTTTCCATCCTCTGTTCTCGGATCGGTGCCTCTCTTTATCCACTCCCTCATTTTGTCGATGTTGAATGAATTAATAAGAACCGGTACTGTAAGTTCCCTTGCCGCTATTTCTGGGATTCCTACCTCATTCATAGATAGGAATGGTTCAGGAGAAATAACACTTCTGGATGAAAAGTTTACCCTTTTTCCGGAAAGGTTGGCCCTGAATCTTCCTTCCTTTCCTTTCAACCTCTGAACAAGAGTTTTAAGTGCACGTCCTGATCTGTGCCGTGCAGGTGGTATCCCTGCAGTCTGGTTATCAAAATAGGTTGTGATATGATATTGAAGTAAATCCCACAGATCCTCTATAATAAGTTGTGGTGATCCATTATCCCTGCTTTCCCTGAGCCTCTGGGATATCCTGATGATATCAACAAGCTTATGTGTTAAATCATCCTCGCTTCTTTCTCCTGTTTCAAGTGTTATGGAAGGGCGGACATCAATTGGTGGTACAGGTAGAACTGTAAGAATCATCCATTCCGGCCTTGCAGATGCCTTATCAATGCCAAAGAAGAGTAAATCATCATCAGGTATTCTTTCAAGCCTCTCCCTGATTTCTTTTGGTGTTATTTTAATACCACCCTCCCTGAAGGTAGTTGGCTTGTCAAGTATAACTTTTGGGCTTTCTGCATTGCAATGAGGGCAAATAGATCTCTGTGCAGCAATCTCCAGAATCTTTTTCAGCGTCATATCTATAATTTCCGGATCCATGGTTGAAAAATCAATAGCGTTAATCTGGACACGGTAATTATTTATCTCATCATCTGTCAATTTTATTCTGCCACATTCCTTACAGGAAGAATCAAGCATGCTTTTTATTTCTTTGATAAAACCTATGTGCACTACCGGCATTGCAAGTTCTATATGCCCAAAATGCCCCGGGCATTCGTCAACTTTCCCACCACATGTGGCACATTTTAAACCGGGTTCTATAACACCCATATGGAGGTCCATCAGACCCCTTTCTATGGGATAACCGTCATCATCGTATGTATCGGGTGTTATAACCCTGATCTGCGACATTTTCCTGATTTCTTCAGGAGATAAAAGGGCAAATTTTATTTTTTCTATTCTTTTTGAAACATTATTAAAATTCATTTCATATCACCCAGCTCTAGCCTCATTACAATTCCCATGGAACTCAATTCATCCCTCATCAATTTAAACGCATAACTGGTTTCAATAGGATATATATTGCCCGTATTTCCGCATACAGGGCATCTCAATGTACCCTTTCTGAAATCATATATTGCTATATGCCCGCAGGCAGGGTTTCCACAGACATAGAGTATTGTCCCGTCACTCTGATCCAGCAAACGGTCTTTTATGACCATGGAAGCGCCGTGTGCGATAAGGGTATCTCTCTCCATTTCTCCGAATCTAAGTCCTCCCTGCCTGGATCTTCCCTCTGTTGGCTGTCTTGTAAGTATCTGCACTGGCCCTCTGGACCTTGCATGGAATTTGCTTGCAACCATATGGTGCAGTTTCTGGTAATATATTACACCCATGAATATGTCAACGTCAAATTTCTTTCCTGTAATTCCGTCGTACATAACCTCATTTCCGGATTCACGGAAACCGTATTTCTTGAGCTGTTCTCTGAGGCTTCTCTCGGGCTCGCCATCAAATATGGTGGAATCTATATTGTCCCCGCTCATGGTTGCAACTTTTGCCCCCATCATCTCCAGCACGTGTCCCAGTGTCATTCTTGAAGGTACTGAATGTGGATTGAACAGTAAATCAGGAATAATTCCATCCTCATTGAATGGCATATCTTCCTGTGGTACAACATGTCCTATAACTCCTTTCTGTCCATGCCTTGATGCGAATTTATCTCCGGGCTGGGGTATCCTATCGCTCCTGACCTTAACCTTGATTATCCTGCTATTGCTCTCCGACACAGTAAGAAATACATTATCAACATATCCGGATTCTGTAGGCCTGACTGTTACTGATGATTCTCTCCTTCTTAGAGGGCCGAGCTTATCCGCATTATCCTCCTCAAGGAACCTTGGCGGGGAGGTTTTTCCCACAAGTACATCAGAACCCTCAACCTTTGATTCTGGGAATATGACACCATTTTCATCAAGATTCTTGTAATAATCCTCTGCCCTTGCCCCCAGAACGTCATGGCTGGGGATTTCGAACCTGTCCTCCTGTCCGCCAGGGTATCTTCTTTCCTCTGCTGTATATGTTCTGAAGAATGAGCTTCTTCCCAGTCCTCTCTCTATGGATGCCTTATTCATGATAATTGCATCCTGCATGTTATATCCGTGGTATGATACTATGGCAACAACGAAGTTCTGGCCTGCAGGTTTTCTCCTGTATCTTATGAAATCCATAACCTTTGTTGTAACAAGCGGTATCTGGGGATAGTGAAGCAGATGCCCTCTGGTATCTGTCCTTATTCTGAAATTGGCCTGTGGAATTCCAATGGACTGTTTTATCATTGCAGAAGCAATGGTAATTCTCGGTGATGAGTTATGTTCAGGATACGGAATAAGTGATGCAACAACCCCAAGTATCATTGATGCATCTATTTCACAGTGTGTATGGTCCTTTGAAATTTGGTTGATTCCCCTGAAATGGGAATGGCATTCATCGCATTCCAGGACAACATCATCTGATCCCGGGTTTACCCATGTAACATTATTCCTGTAAAGCACCTTGCCACAATGTGGACAGTTTTCAGGGAATTCAAATGGGAATACTGAAATATAGGCGTTTTCCTCCTCTTCTGCATCCAGCCATTCTATTGCACCCTCTGAAATAAGGTCATTTACAGTGTATTCTCCCATACGGAGCTTTTCAAGCATTTCTTCATTCAGAACAGTTTTACCATCACGTACAACAAATAATGGCCGCCTCAACCGCCCACGGTCACAGTTTATTATCACTTCATTTGTGTTTGAATCAAACTTGACATTGACCTCGTTTGATAGTTTTCCAGACCTTCTCAGGTTCCTTACAGTCTCTGCAAGTATCGCAGGGTCATCGTGGTACCCTATGAAATCTCCATTGAGGTATACCCTCCCGGATGCTTCCTCCTTTGTTACATCATAAATATTCATTCCCCTAAGCTCTTCAAGGACAATATCCGGGTCAATCCCCTGTGTTACATTGATAATCAGAGATGCATTTTTCACCAGGCCACAGTTCTGGCCTTCAGGCGTCTCGTTTGGGCAAATTCTGCCCCACTGCGTTGGATGAAGGTCTCTTGCCTCAAAATGTGGCTGCGACCTTGTCAGCGGTGAAATAATCCTTCTCAGATGGCTCAGCGTTGACATATTGGAAGTTCTATCAAGAAGCTGTGAAACTCCTGTACGTCCACCTATCCAGTTTCCAGTTGCCATGGAATGCAGAATTTTCTGGGTAAGCAAATCCTGTCTAACAGCAGGTCTGAGCCTTATGCCTCTTTTCTTATTATATGTCTTTTCCAGCTGGTATTTTAAATCTTTCATCACAGACTGGAAAGCATTTCTGAAAAGTTCATCAAGAAGGTCCCCTGATAGCTTTATTCTTTTATTTGCATAATGATCCTTGTCGTCCACGTGCCTCATGCCAAGGTTAAGTTCAAGCAATGACCTTGCCATCCTTCCCAGGTATATGGCCTTCTTCAACCTGTCAGAAACCTCATCTCCAAGATGTGGGAGAAGTGCCCTGTCAAGCATCTGTGTAATTTTCTTATCCCTGAACTCCTTTGCCTGTCCTGCGGCAAATCTTTTTTCAAGATATGAAAGTGCATCCTCACTGTTATTGACGCCGTTTGGTGGCAACACTTTTGGATTTTTGGAATCCTCTATATTCGCATAAATTAAAGGGTCCATCCTCGGATCTGAAAATATGGCATCATGGACATCCACATCTTTGTCTATTCCCAGAGCCTTCATCAGTATTACCAGAGGAACAGTTCCTGCAACTGTGGGTATTGAGACATTTATGATTCCATCACTACCCTTTTCCAGGGATATGAGTGCCCTGAATCCACTTTTCTGTGAAAATATTTTTGCAACTTCAAGCCTAGAGTCATACTTCTCCTCATATTCAACAAGAATCTTATTTGGTGCCAGATCTTCAAGGGAGACAATAACCCTCTCTGAACCCCCTATAATAAAATAACCTCCAGGGTCTGTTGGATCCTCATCAACATACCTGAGCTTTTCCTCCCTGGTTTCATCAATAGGACCATTATTCTTTTCTATGTACAGGTCAAGATTCTGTTCTGAAAGTGTACATATTTTTGATCTTACCATTACGGGGATTTCCCCGATCTTTATAGTGCTGGCATCCCTCTCTATTCCGTCCTCGACTATGCGGAGCCGCAATATAATCGGGGCCATGTAATTCAGGTCCCTGAGCCTTGCCTCCTGAGGGGTGATTTGGTTTGATGCGCCGGAAGCTTCTTTGATTTCAGGTTTTTCTACCCATATTGTTGGGTCTCCTGTGGCCTTTCCATTTTCCCTATCCCTTCCAAAATATATCTTTATGTCCTTTCCCCTTGTTTTCGATGGGTCAAGCTCTATAACTCCCGGTGTTGCATCGTCAGATATTTTTGTCTCATCTACAATTTGCTGCATTATGCTGTCCGGGTTATTCCTGGAAGCATAAAAATAATTCATGGAGTCTATCTGGTAATTAACAACACTTTCTGATTTAAAAAACGCATCTAAAATAGGATTCATTTATATCACACTCTTTACAATAACTCTATAATACTCATAATACCCTGCTGTGGGGCTCTTCCGGATAATTTTAATTATTCTGCCGGGATCAAGTTTTCCATGGATTTCCTCCAAGGCCTTGATAGTTGGATCATTTATGCCGATTTTAGGCAGATCATCCTTAGTCACATTAAGCCTGCTTAAAACGCTTTCCTCCTCTTCCACTGGAACCAGATGGTGTTCTGGCACAATTTCGTGCTCTAGCACATTGAACTTGCTCATATTTTCACCTAAACGGGTCCGAGGGGGTTTGAACCCCTGACCGCCTGGTTAAAAGCCAGACGCTCTACCTAGCTGAGCTACGGACCCATAATATGTAGTCAGCTATATTTCTTTGAAAGATATAACTTTTGTTGTGTAATGATATTACTAAATAGTATTTTAAAGTTTTAGTTTTTTGAAAGTTACATTATCAATTCCCATGAAAAATTTAATATCTTTTCCAATTATATTCCATAATGAAAGTCAACATAAATGGAGAATCAAGATCAATTCTCGCAGTTTGGTATGAGGATAATCAGGTTAAACTGATTGATCAGAGAAAAATTCCGGAATCTATTGAGATATACACCGCAAAAAATAGCGATGATATTTATTATGCGATAAAAAATATGGTCGTCCGCGGTGCCCCTGCCATAGGGGTTACAGCTGCATACGGGCTTGCAATGGCATTCAAAAATAAGGAAGATATGGACAAATCTGTCAAAACTATTTCATCTTCAAGGCCCACGGCATACGATTTATTCAAGGCAATAGATTATATGAAGGCAAATAAGTTCTCGGAATCTGCGGCGAGAAGATATGCACTGGAAATAACTGAGAGGTCCAGAAAGATCGGCGAATACGGCAATAGCCTAATAAAATCCGATGACAGGATACTGACGCACTGCAATGCAGGTGCACTGGCAGTTGTTGACTGGGGGACAGCCCTGGCACCCATGAGAATTGCCCACGATTCCGGAAAGAAAATATTTGTTTATGTGGATGAAACAAGGCCGAGGTTACAGGGGGCAAAGCTCACTGCATGGGAACTTCAACAGGAAGGAATAGATTATTCAATAATAGCCGATAATGCGGCAGGGCATTTTATGAAGCATAAGGACATTGACCTTGCTATTGTTGGTGCTGATAGGATAGCCGCCAACGGGGACTTTGCAAATAAGATAGGGACATACGAAAAAGCCGTTCTTGCAAAGGTAAATAATATACCATTTTACGTTGCCGCTCCTGGAAGCACGTTTGATTTCTCTCTGAAAAATGGAGATGGAATACCCATAGAGGAGAGAGATGAAAATGAGGTCCTCATGGTTAACAATTCAAGGCTAGGACCTGTGGAAGGACATGCTAAAAATCCAGCATTTGATGTAACGCCCCATGAATACGTTACGGCATTTATCACCGAATATGGGATATTCCGGCCTGAAGAACTTAAAAAATTGTACAATCTTATTCAGGATGACCTCTTTATGAGGTAATCATCCATTTTTCCCAGTGATTCATCCTTCTTTTCAGCAAGATTTTGGAGAAATTTTGATATATTTTCGGCGGCCTCTGATTTGCATGCCCCGCACATTCTTACACCACCGGTGCATTCCTCATACACCCTGCTGACATATTTATCATCATTGCTATGGTATTTGTAGAGTTCAAATACAGGGCATATATCTGGATTTCCTCCCAGTTTTCTCTGCTCTTCAACCGTCTGTCTTCCACCGGTTACAGCATGTTTAATCTTTCTGGTTGCATCGGCAGGAGGGTCATTAAGGCTTATCAGCGAATCAGGAACAGAGGATGACATCTTGCCTCCCTTGAGGCCTGTTTCCAGTTTCTGGAATGTGGCTGAGGGCTCGATGAATGTGCAATCATTGAACTCACTTTCCAAGTGAGCTAGAATCATATCGATTTTTATTTTTTCTTCTTCAGTTGAATTTTTTATGTAAATAGCCCTGTATTCATAGTTCGGGGTGCATTCGTAGCCGTTTGCCGAAAGTTCTTCCATGGCATTGTTAATATATCCTTCTGGATTATCTGAGCCTTTAATGAAAACTGATATTTTTCCATGGTCCGGTTTAATGCTGTAAATCCTCATCCTTTTTGCCAGGTCGCGCATCAGTCTGATATGGGGGTCCTGGTCAACTCCAACAGGTACAATTGTGGGTTTCGGCCCTCCCATATGCCTAATCTGTGTATGAAGCACATCAGCAGCCTGTATTATAGGTGAATTAACATGCAGCATGGATGACGAATCATTGAGTCCATATATTGCCTTGAGTTCATTCATATTTGTTTCATTCGAAAGAATAAAAGCCAGACTCTGCGTATCAAAATTTTCTGACTGGAAATATATTTTGCATGGCTTCAACCCCATGGATATATAATTGGCTATATACTCATTGATAGCTATTTTACGTGCTTTTTCAAAACTAATCCCTCTTGTTGCATATGATTCAAGGTCAGCTACTGCAATATACACTTCGGCCCCGAGGGACTGAAAATATATGATCTGGTCTATGGTGAGCTTATTTCCAAGGTGCATATGGCCCGATGGCATCAACCCTGTCATAGCATTAAATTCCATGCCATTTTTTATTGCATATTCCATATAATCGAGCCCGCGCTGCCCGAATATAAGTTTTCTACGGAACATAAAATAATCGAAATAGTCATCCGGTTTATCTATTCCAAATTCCCTGATCAACTTTTCATAATCGAAATACTGTGATGAACTCCAAGGATTTATCATAAACCTTCATAAAAAACCTGTTAATTAACCTTCTTTTAAATTACAAAGAAAAACAAATAATATCAAAAAACGACAGCGAAACATAGTTCCCGTCCCCTCGCGGAAGATAGTACAGTATGTAACACATCGGACTTAACCGTCGGGTTCGGAATGAGACCTGGTATTTCCCCGATGTTATGACCGTCGTCAACTCTTAATTACTAACTAATATAAAAATCTTTTTAATCTATGTACTTTATCTGATACTTATAATTAAGTAGATACTAACAATTTATATACTGATATGCAATTATCCAGCAGATGAATAGCTATAAAACCATTTCAGATGCACCTTCCTCACCATTCCTAAGAAAGATCACACTCCTCTCGTCTATGGGAGTAATGATGGATGGATATACACTTACAGTATTTTCATATGCATTGCTATATCTAATAAATGTAATGTCCCTGAAAAGTTATGAAATTTCTATAATGGGAATATCATCCATAGGTGGTGTCCTCATAGGAAGTTTTATTTCGGGCTATATTGCTGATATTTATGGCAGGCGATTTATTTACATTTATGATCTTTTCATAGTATCAATATTTATTTTTTTAACCGGATTTGCAACAAATTACATAAATTTCTCCATTCTTGAACTTATAGTCGGTTTCGGTATAGGAGCAGACTATCCTGTCAGCTCCTCAATACAGGCAGAATTTTCACCTACAAAGTCACGTGGTAGGTTTATGTTTTTCAATATCTTCTCATTCTCTATTGGTTCTCTCATATTTCTGGGAATTGCTGTGCCTCTAGTACTGTTCACCGGCGTGAATGCATGGCGCTATATGTACATGGTTGGGGCAATCTTCCCTATACTGGTACTGTATTCCAGAAAAAAGATTCCAGAAAGCCCTTACTGGGTACAGCATAAATTTGGAAACGAGGCAGGAAATGCTGCAAGGATAAATTTTGAAAAGTCCACAGGGTACAGAGTAGCTGCATTGCCGGAAATAAGCCCGGGAAAGACAAGGTTGAGAGATATATTCAATGGAAAATACGGTAAATACATAATATTTATTTCCATGGCCTGGTTTTCATATGATATAGTTAGCTATGGTATATGGACATATTCTCCTTTAATATTCTCCACAGAGATTACATCCTACTACGCAGATCTTTATGTTGTATTTACAGGGATGGCAGAGTCAATTCCGGTAGTTGTAGGTTTTCTTATTGCCATATACTACGTAGATCGTATCGGAAGAAGGCTATTGCTGATTATAGGATTTCTCGGTTCTTTTATAGTTCTTGTTATATTCTTTTTTGTTAATGAGTATGCAGTTGTCGGCCTTCTAATGACATTCAGTGCCTTTGGGTTTGTCCACTTTTTCCATAATGTTGGGCCCAGTCCGATTACCTACACATATCCGGTTGAAATATTCCCCACACGTATAAGGGGTACTGCCATGGGATTCGCCACCTCTATTTCAAGATTTGGCTCAATTCTTGCAGTATTCTCATTTCCAATAATTGATTCACTGTACGGTTTAAAAACTATTATAATTTACTTTGCAGTTTTCGAGTTTATAGGGCTGGCACTGACTCTGAAATATGCACCGGAAACCCGCAACAAGGCACTGACATAAAAATATTCAATAAATAGGGCATACATTAAACCTTTAAAACTAATTGGATATCTTAAATTAAATTATTATGATTGAATAATTATATCAATTTACCAGAAAGAAACCCAGTGAATTTCTGGAATAGACGTATTTATGAAATATAGTTCAATGGTATTATAAGAGAAATAACAGGAGCACTTAAATTAAGGCTTCGACTCTTATAAAGTACTTACGGCGCATTTAAGGAAATTTAAGCCTGTGGAGATTAATGCCCGTACCTTACAAGGACTAAATACAAGTCCGTATGTTAAGGCAGGTATAGTCCATGAATCAGGAAGCCTCATTGCCTTAGCATGAGGTAGCTTACAGAAATGGGCCTACAAGTAGTGGTAGCAATGCGGTTACATCACCGTATATGTTAACAAATTTTGCGTCCTTCCTGACTTTTTTCCATGTAATAGCCTCCTCAAGTTTTGCACCTGATAATGATCCATCATATTCCTGTGCAGTTGTGACATAAACAGCCTCATTCAATCCATCACGGAACTGATTCCACCAGATGGTGTGATGCTTTGATATCCCGCCACCGATCATTAAAGCCCCTGTCTTTTTTGCATCAAATACTATATCTGATAATCTATGCTCATCCTCAAGAATATTTATACGGAAATCATGGTGCATTTCATAAAATGACCAGAGCTGTGATCCGAATGACCCATCTGTAATTCCGGGAACAAAAACCGGTATATTGTTTTTGGCAGCATTATACAGAATTGAATTTTCACTGTTAAGCTTTAATCCAATTTCATGGATTAAATCCACAGGTGCCCATTCCTTTTTCTTATTGTAGAGGCTCTCTATCATGGGCATAAGCTTGTCTTCTATTATAATCCCATAGCTTTCATCCGGAACAAAGACATTCCCTAGCCTGTTGATGTTCATATCCTTTAATTTCTCATCGCCAAAATTAAATGTTCCGGCATAGTAATCTGTGTATGTTCTGGCTATATCGTGGTCAAGCGTCCCGTTTGTGGTAATGATAACATCAACCAGTTTATTTTTTACTAGCTGGTTAATTATGCCCCTGGTTCCTGTAGATATAATATCAGCCGGGAATGAAAGAAAGGTTGTTTCATCGGAATTAAACTCTTCCTTGAGTATCTGGTACCCTTCATAAATTTTTTTAGATGTAAATCCCCCACTGGTCCCGAACATTTCTATTAAATTTGCAAGTGTTGTGTCCTTTGCAATTTTTGTATCTTTTACAGGGTTTTTTAGTAACTCTTCTCTTTTAATTTCCATGCAACATAATATTATTTTTATAATTCAATGTATCGGTTAACAGGGATTTTATATTGCCTGCAAAAAGTTGAAATTCCATACATGTATACGCGCCTATGGATACAGAGGCTCTTCTGGATTTCATAGTTAGTGCAAAGAAGCACACATATGCATCCGGCAGTAAAGGCATGGAATCGTCTATTCCTGGATCCCGGGAATTTAATTTCAGGGAGGGAATTATGGAATACAGGGACATATACTTTGGAATGTCATCGTTCAATGGCATAGAAACAGTGTACAGTAATGGTGTACCTGTCTGGGGTATGGTGTATTCCGGTGGCGTTACGGACGAGAGTGTGGATACAGATGAAATTTATAAGTTTTTAAAGCATTGCCTGTGTCTTATTTCCAAGGAGGCGCCATTCAGAGGGCCTAAGTCATACTCAGATGGTATTTATCTCTACGATAATGATTTCTCAGGTGATATTTTCTACTTTATGGGATATGAAAAAATAGACGAGGGAGAAAACACACTCTATGAACTCCATTACTCTGGTGGTAACATAATATAAATATGAATTTCATACCATCGTTGATATATTATACTTTATACCTTTAAGTTTAAAACTATAAATGCTTGAATGTGACATCCTTATTTTTCCTATCTTTGAAAAGAATACATGTGTATTATCCAGTACCTTAACCCCGAACTGTGTGTATGTTATTGAACGGTACTGATTCTTAGATTTGAATCTGGGAAATCCTGCCTTTATCTTTTTTCATTGTATGGAATAAATCTGTATAGGCATTCTCTCCTGATTGCCAGAAATTTATCCACATCATAAATTCAGTAGCTTTCTTTCTGGTAGATTGACTTGAAAAATTGTTTTGAATTTAAAGGGCCGGGACCGGGAATCGAACCCGGGTCCGGGGATCCACAGTCCCCAAGGATGTCCATTACCCCACCCCGGCCATGAGAGCCTATAGGTATCATAAATACATATAATATTTTTTTTAATTTTTTATTCCATATATTAGAACGGATTCAATTTCTTTGTACCGGTATTTATGATGAGGATATATCATTGGTACCCTTATGAATATTCTGGTTTTTCTAATTATATTCAGATATTTTGAATACAGCCCACTTATGAATTCATAGCTTGATATGTTATGTATGCTGTATATGTTTGTGCCTATCTCAACTGCCTTTTTTATGAACGGCAAATCATCATGCTTTATCACAGATCCAAATGGTGGATTCATTATCACTGTATCATAACTGCCTGTTAATGCGGATACTCCTGTTTTAATGAAAGTGCATTTGCACTGCAATTTGCCACAGTTGTGTTCTGCCAGTTGGATCATCTTCTCATCCACGTCAATACCCGTGCATGTGGCGGCTCCAATGTAACCTGCTCCTATTGCAAAAATGCCACTGCCTGTTCCGAGATCTATAACATTTTTCCCATCTATGTTACCATCCAGATATGCTTCCATCAGTATGGTTGCAGCCGTTCCTGCATCAGTCGGATACTGTTCCAAACTGATATTATAAAATTCCGGCAACTCTAACTGTGATAAAAAAAGTTCAATAGACTTTTTATTTACTTTACTTCTGTGTGGTTCCAACTGCCATCTCCAGAATATTCATTGCCATTCTCTTTGCAACAGGTGCCTCGTTTCCCCTTTCAATGAGGATTTTTTCTATTTTTCTTACAGCCCTCTGTCTCTTCCAGGTGCCATTTTCATGAACTGCCAGAACAATATATTCGGCAATTTCCCTGTCAACATTGATTCCGAACCTTTCCCTGATTTTTATCTGCCATACCGGTACAAGCACATCCGGTATATCACGTAATGTGTTGTTTCTAGTTCTTTCTATGATTTTATTAATATTTGTGTGGTCAGACATCAGGCTTCCATTAAATACTATAATATAAACCTTTCAGTATAATTCATCTGTAACCGATTTATTGAAACAGACAATTCTTTAAAATTACGGCCTATGAAACAATACATACTATAGCATGGCCCTGCAAATATGGGAATAATTAATAGAAAATAGACCTTAAATTAAAATAACGCCAATATATTTATTTAAGATTACTATAAAGATGTAGATTCTATGCCGGGTAAATTAGCGATTTATATTGAATACTCTAAACCCAGGGTCTGGTGGCTTCTGGTATTCATCGGGTTCGGGGGCGCTGTCCTGGCAGTTACCAAATTCTCTCTTACGATTATATTATTGATACTTGCTGCAGTTATATCTGTAACTCTGGGTTCCATGGGGGCAGAGGGACTTACAAATTATATAGACCTTGACATGGATTCCACAATGGAAAGGACAAAAAAACGCCCACTTCCCAGTGGTCAGATATCCAAGAAACAGGCCTTGATTTTTGGATATTCCCTGGCAATTCTATCGGTGATAATTTTACTTGCTATAAGGCGGTTTATTGCAGCATTATTCATGTCTGCAGGTATATTCGACAATGTTTTCATTTACAGCTATATGTTAAAGAAAGTATCACCCTACAGCATAATTTACGGTGGCTTTTCAGGGGCATTTCCAGTCCTGATAGGCTGGTATACCGTAACATCCGCTTTTTCATGGCTTCCATGGATTTTATTTCTTCTTGTAATGTTCTGGATACCTGTGCACGTGTGGAGCCTTGCTTACCGTTACAGGGATGATTATAAAAAAGCAAATGTCCCTATGTTTCCGGTGGTCCATTCTGATCGTGCCACTGCCATAGCAATTTCTATGTCATCTCTCTTTTTGATAGTGTTTTCCCTGACACCATACTTTATCCGGATATACAGTATAGTTTACCTCATCCCGGTGGCCATACTCTCAGTCCCCATAGTTGTATTTTCATATAGATTCATAAAAAATCCCAATCGTAAAACATCGTTCAGCCTGTTTGTATATACTGCACCTTACCTTACGTTTGTTTTTATTCTGGTTATAGTCCTGAACCTACTGCAGGTCTTCAATATTTTTCATTGAATACAAGAAAGATGTGCCTATCAAAAAATTAATAATAAATGAATTACTTAATATAAGGGTATAAAGATTGCCTGTTATTATATAGAATCTGTATAGTTTCAGGCTTTTAAAGAGGTAATTGAATGGATCAGTTAAAAGATATAGTATTCCCTGGGGATATAATTGCCAAGGAGGAAGAGTACGTTTCTGGAAAAAACACACAGGATGTGGATGGGGATGTAATATCTACAGCATTCGGTAAGGTAGCCAGGGACGATAAAGCTTTGGTGATATCAGTAAATACGACCAGGCAGTCAGTGCCAGTGAAGAAATACGACATTGTATACGGTAAGGTAATAAAATTGCTGAATAAAGAGGCAATCGTGCTTGTTTCCGGATTCGTACGTGATGGACAGTTAATTCCTGCAAATACAGAAACGAGAATCAGACTGCCCATTCCCAACAAGACCATGTATTCACATATACTAACCCTCGGGGATCTTGTAAGGGCAAGAATTATAAGCACAAGGCCAAGCTATTCAACAATATTTGATAATGGACTGGGTGTACTTAAAAGCAGATGCACTATATGCAGAAATGAACTCACGCTGGAAAATGGAAAGCTGATGTGCAGAAACTGTGGAAGAATTGAGCAGAGGAAACTTGCGCCAGATTATGGCAATATAAATATATTAGGTGATAATCATGAAAGAAGCTGATAAAGTAAAGGACGTCCAGGAGCTGAACAAGGAAGTTAAGGACATGAGAAAGGAAATTGATAGTATGAAAGAGCTTTTGGGCGGTTTAATAAAGGTCATGATGGAGCATGACGATCAGTTCAACGGAGAAGACGAATATAATTAGGTGAATAAAATGGCCACATTACCAATGAAAATGCTTGAGGAAAATTTGAACAAGAAGGTTACGCTACTATTAAAGGACAACAGGTCTCTTGAGGGGATACTTTCAGGTTATGACGAATATATGAATATGACTCTTGACGACGCAGAGGAGAGCGGGGAAGTCCAGAGAAAAATCGGAAAGGTCATAATTCGTGGAAGCAATGTCGTTAGAATTACAACAAAATAATTTTTTATAATACACATACTTTAAATTTTTTTTATTAATATAGTAAAAATCTTAAATTACACATGCAAAAATTAGCAGGATATATTTATGCATCAATCTTTGGCAAGGATAATATAATATTCTTTAATAGGGATATATGCCTGAAAAGATAAAGGACAAGCAGTATGTAATGGGCTTCTCATGGGCAGGTTACCGAAACGGCAGAAAGTTTCCATTCCTGATAAATACGTTTTCAGATGATTATATAAATAAAAATGATACCATAGAAATACTGGGCGAAGAGTTCAAAAAGAAGATATACTATCCATCATTTCTCAGTGGTGAAAAGGTCATAGAGGGAAGCAATATTGTAATCATATTCAATGGGCTGGAATTGATCCAGCGGCCAGGCAAACTGGTGAGCTTCCTTGTTGAGTTAAGAAGGAAATATGGTTATACAAAATTATTTTACCTTCAGGGCATATCTGATCCCTATATCATGCCAGTGCTGAGTTATCTCGGGGTTAACATATTTGATGACCTCTATATAAGAAGAGAAAGCATGGAAAGGATAAAATACACTGCGGCGGGAAAGTCAAGGGTTGAGTATAACCCACTGGAAGAAAACATAAAATTTGCTGAATCCATGCTGGAGTCAATATTCGACTCCATAAAGAACAATACACTGAGGGAAATAGCTGAAAAAATTGGCATATCAGGTAAGGCCCTTGAAATGTTGCGGATAGCCGATACAGAGTATTACGGCGAGTTTGCCTCAGTATTTCCTTCCAGGACACCATATATACAGGCAAATTCACTGGAATCTCTTAACAGGCCGGATATAGCTGAATACCGGAAAAAAATTCTCGATTATGAAAAACCAGATCATAGAAATATTGCTTTGCTGCTTCCCTGTTCCGCAAAAAAACCATACTCAGAATCAAAAACACACAAAAAAATACTTGGATCAATCTGGCAGTACAGGAAATATATCCATGAACTGATAGTAACATCGCCTGTAGGGCTTGTTCCACGTGAACTTGAAAGTGGTTACCCCGCAAGATTTTATGATATTCCTGTTATCGGCACATGGTATGAAGATGAAAAACTCATGATGAAAAACCTGATAAAAGGATATCTGTCGAAAAATCGTTATACAGATATAATAGCATACATTCCGGATGACCTTGATTTCATAAGGGAATCCATACCATCCAGCTCAACTGTCATAGAGGGCAGGGTTACCGATGAGAAAAATTTATCTATTCTCCAGAACGCACTCAGAGAAAAGATTAACCCAGAAAGTGAATACGGGAAGAAACTGGATGATTATAAGGCACTGCTCAGGTTTCAGTTCGGTGGCTGGATTATGCCTTACCTTGAAGATATTAAACTCATAAATAGTTTCCATCAGGATATGCTGGTTAGGGGCAATAACATACTTTTTGTTTACAACGATTCCATTGGCCGTTTTTCTATAACACCGGCATCAGGAAAATTCTTTCTTGAAAATAATAAATTCAATGTTTCCATAGATAATTTCAGGCCAACTGCAACTGTATATGCCATGGGAATACTGGATGCCACACCAGACATACATGCATTCGATGAGGTAATAATGACGCATAATAATGAACTGCGGGGCACCGGAACTGCCCTGATTCCTTCCCGTGCAATGATTGATATGGATTCAGGTGCTGCAATCAAAGTTCGTGCCGGATTGAAGAATTAATTCAAGAATAAGATTCTAAATAATTATTAACATTATTCTAATTACCAGCAATGAGCATTCTTATTAAAAATGGAACTATTATAACCGAAAACGACAGCAGGGAAATAGTCCGTGCAAATATCCTGGTTGATAACAATAAGATAGTTTATATAGGCAGGGAAGAGCCGGAACATGATAGTGAAATAAATGCAGATGGAAAATTCATACTTCCCGGATTTATAAATACACATACACACATAGGCATGAGTGGTTTCAAGGGGCTTCTGGACGACATTGTGCTTTCTGAATTCCTGGATAAAACATCAAAACTGGATGCCGATAGAACAGAGGAGGGAATATATAACTCCAGCCTTCTGGGCATTAAGGAGATGCTCAATTCAGGAATAACCTCCTTTGTAGACCTTTATTATTCAGAAGATGTGATTGAAAGGGCAGTTGAAAAAACTGGCATTCGGGGTTTTCTCGCATGGGCAACACTGGATCAGCAATTCACAACACAGAAAGGAGACCCTGTAAAAAATGCAGAGGCATTTATAAGGAAAAGTCATCCAGGCAATGTAACACCGCTTGCAGGAATACAGGGAATTTATGTGTCATCTGATGAGAACTATTATCGTGTAAGGGATCTTTCAGAAAAGTACAATGTCATGATACATACACATCTTTCAGAGACCCGAAAGGAGGTTTATGATTTCGTGAAAATTCATAATGAAAGGCCAGTTGAGCATCTTGCATCAATAGGTTTCCTTTCAGATAAATTGCTGGCAGCGCACTGTGTATGGATTACACTGAATGAAATCAAACTTCTTGCCAAAAACGGCACCGCAGTATCCTGGAATGCAATAAGCAATGCTAAGCTGGCATCGGGAGGGATAGCGCCCATTCCTGAGCTACTGGCAAACAATGTGAATGTGTCGCTGGGTACAGACAGTTCTGGAAGCAACAACTCACTGAATATGTTCGAGGAGATGAAATATTCAGCTATTTCTATAAATAATGATAGGTGGTCGGCAGATACTGTCAAATCGCAACAGATACTGGATATGGCAACGAGGAATGCAGGAATTGCCCTGAGGGCACCTATTGGAATAATAAAGGAAGGCTATTTTGCAGATCTGGTGATAATAAACCCCAACAGATACAATACAATTCCCTCCAGTGAAAAAAACATTGTCAACAATATTGTATTTTCTTCAAATTCAGAAAATGTGGAGTTGGTTATGGTTGACGGAAAAATTGTACTTAATAAAAATAATAATGATAGCGCAGATGGAATTGATTACTCCAAACTAAACTATTTATAAATCAATTAAATAGTTTCCTATGTTTGAATCCATGAAAAGCGGATGGCATCTTGCCGGGCAGGTAAGAAAGAGTATTTCTGGAAATAAAAAACTGTATATTTACCCTGTACTCTCCGGGATTGTAAGCGTTATAATATTCGCCTTAACATTTTTTATTCTGATTTTAGAAATTCCAATATCTGGATACACATATTATTACTACATAGCCGGGATTTTTGTTGCATATGTACTTGTATATTTCTTTGCAACCTTAATTATTATGGCAATGATGATATCGTACAGGTCCGTCGAAACAAATAATCCTGTAACGTTGATAGAAGCATTTTCATCAACAAAAAAATACACAGTAAAGGCATTTCAATGGGCTATACTCTACAGTGTACTTCTTATGATTCTCCGTGCCGTAGAATCAAGAGTACGAGGCATAGGTGGCATAATTATAGCATCAATAGGATCATTTGCAATAACGGTTGCAACATTTTTTGTTGTTCCTGTCATACTGGATTACAATACAGGGCCAATCAAGGCAATTAAAATGAGCGTTGATACCATAAAATCACACTTCGGGAATACCTTTGGTGGGGTCATATATATTGATCTGTATACACTCATATTTACAGGAGGGGGATTTCTGCTGTTGATAGTTTCAGCAATACTTTTTGGTTCAGGAATACCGCTTATTGTAATTGCAGTAACCGCAGTTATTGCAGTGATAATGATAGTTCTGGGGCTTATACTAAACTTTACGTATATGAATATCTTTAAACTTATACTCTTTGATTATGTTAATGGAAAAGGCCTTCCCGATGGAATTGATGAGAACCTGCTAAATCTATCAATCAGGCACAGGATTAATGGCTCCATGGGCAATGGACCATTTTGATCCGTTTCACTTTCCCGCTACATATTCCAACTGATATAAAAATATATAAAGGCTTAAAATATTAACCAGAGGATTAGTTATGAGCTGGACAGAAGCCGAAGTTAGAGAATTAAAGGTAGGAAGATACATGTTAATCGATGATTCACCATGCAAAATAGTTGATATTACAATGTCAAAACCAGGCAAGCACGGTGAAGCCAAGGGGCGAATTGTCGCTATTGGTGTATTTGACAGTCAGAAACATAGTGTGGTTTACCCTGTAAAACACAAGGTAAAGGTGCCTATAATTGTAAAGAAAAATGCGCAGATACTTTCAATAGCAAACAATGAGGCGCAGTTGATGGATTCAGAGAGTTTTGAAACTTTTATACTGCCTATAGAGCCAGAGGATCAGGACAGATTAAAAGCAGGCATGGAGGTGCCGTATTGGGAAGCTATGGGAAAAAGGAAGATAATGCTGCAGAATTAATGTCGCATTTCTCCAACTTAAAAATAGCTGATGCACTGTCAGATTACGGTGATGCCGACTATGTAATTTTCGGTGTTCCATTTGACAATACCTCAAGCTTTAGAAGGGGGTCCAGATACGCACCCAATTCCATAAGATTCGCATACGATAATCTGGAATCCTATGAAGTAAATTATGGCATCAATCTTCTCGATGTAAATATCTGCGACCTTGGGGACCTTCCAGTGTATGAGGATGTTGATTATATTCTAAGTGAGGTTGAAACCGTTACAGGAACCATACTGCATGATAAAAAAATACCCATAATGCTTGGCGGGGAGCATTCACTTACTGTAGGGGCATTGAGAAACTTCAAGGATATAACAATGGTAATCATAGATGCCCACTCAGATTTCCGCGATTCATACATGGACAATAAATACAATCATGCCTGTGTCACTAGAAGGGCACTGGAACTCCTTGGCGAAAATAAAATAATATCTGTTGGCACCAGATCAACATCATATGAAGAAATATCATCTGGAGAATATGAAAAAGTAAGGTTTATCTCTGCTAACGAGGTACGTGCCTCCGGCATAGAAAATGTCATTGGGGAAATTATGGAAAAAACATCAGGAAGGGTTTATTTTTCAATAGATATGGATGGATTCGACCCTGCATATGCACCCGGTGTTGGAACTCCTGAACCATACGGCCTTACGTCATATGATGTTCGCAGCATACTCACTGCAATATCAGATAGGGTGGTGGGATTTGATATAAATGAAATGACTCCTCTCTATGATAACGGAAATACATCAATGCTGGCCGCCAAATTAATACAGGATTTTATTGCCAGCCGTGAAAAAGCCCTCAGAAAATAAAAATTTTAGCCATATAAATAACCTAAATTTTTATACAAATTACGTTTTCAGGCAACTGGAACAATCTATCGATTACCTCTTATAAATTCTTAAGGATGATTGCATTTTCAATAAATACTGTACCACTGTTATTATGAAGTATAATTTATGTTTTATAATATGTTCCGGATTTTTGTATTATCAAGTTCATAACTGGCATAATTTCTCAAATAAAATTTATTGGTTAAAAATAAAATATAGAATTTATGCAATTAATGCTTTATAGGCCCATCTTGGAAGTTATTTCCTTGCCCTTCGTTATTACAACTTTGCATGGTGTGGGTAATTTAATTGATGCTTTTTTCAAAGCTTCTTTCAATGCCTTTGCATTTGCACGATCGACCTTTCCCACCATTATGATTTCTCCCGGGTGAACTCTTGCAGCGGTTCCCACAGGTCTTCCGAAGGCCATCCTCATACCACTTGATATCCTATCTGCACCTGCTCCTGTTGCCATTTTGTGTTCACGTATTACCTGATGGGGGTATGGCCTGATGTGTAGGAAGTAATTTCCAGCACCTATGTTTTCCAGAAGTTTCCTGTTTATTGAAATCCTGGACGCCTCAAGCGCTGTATGCCTTATCTGGCATGCTTCCTCTGCTATTAATTGCATTTCGATCTCGAAATCTCTTTTCTGGTTACCCTGTACAAAGGTTGTTATTTTCGGATATGGTACACCGCCCATAAACTCCTTTCTGGTGTAAGCAGGACCTGAAATTTTTGAATACATTCGTGCTGGTTTAGTTACCATAATAATCTATTCATAAATTCATGCGCATATAAAAACATTTATAATTTTATGATAATTAATTATTTCATGTAATGTTAATTTTTATACCGTCAATATTTTTTATATAGAAGGAGGCATAATTATTCAGTTCTATAAATTCAGGCTTTGGATCAGCATACTGCCATAGGGCATCTTCTATTATTATATTGTTTATCTTCAGAGAATAATATGATGCCTTTCCTTTATAAGGACAGACTGTTTTGGTTTCCGCCCTGATGAGTTCAGCCCTGATATCTTCCAATGGTATATAGTATGCTTTGTCATATCCATCCTCCTTTAATTCCAGCGCATTCCTGGATTCTGCCAGAGTACTCCCATCCAGTGTTACCTTTATAACGCCTTTCAATGGCGATACCTTAATGTGGTGGCCGTGATTTTCATAATCTATCTCATTCATTATAATATTATAATTAGTGAGCCTATAAATAAATTTTTGTTCTATATATTTTAAAATAATAAAAATAATTTAATCTATAGAACTTTCAGCAATTTCTTCTACGGTTGTTGACCCTGCTTTCTTTACTGTCTCTGGATTCTTTATCCAGGTAAATAATGTGATTATAAACACAACAGCTATAATAACTATTGCCATTATGGATGCGGCGTTATAGGGATACGCGGGCAGCGGGAAAAAGTTTGAGGCAAGAACTGCGAGAAGTGCGCCTATGGATATAACCGGTATTATTAGATACCCGAGAAGAGTTCCAGCCTTCATTTTCCCCTCACGGAATGTTGATATTATTAGGCTTCCTGAAGATATTGATCTTATAAGGAAGGAGAAGAACGCATCAGCAAAAAGAAGGACGTAGCCACCGTCTATTGGCCCAAAAATAATTCCAAACGTTATACTTAGGAACAGGGATATTGCAAGAATAAAATATGTTGTATTTCTGGGAGTTCCATTGCTGTCTGTCCTGGAAAATGCTTTTGGAAATATTATGCTGTCCCTAGAAAAGGCGTAAAATATACGGGTCATTGAGGTTCCCATTGATATATTGTTTCCCATGAAGCTGTTAACCGTGAAAATAAAGAGCAGTATAAACATCACCGGGCTTATTTCCCTGAATAATACAAGGCCATTATCCACGGAGTTGCCGAATGACAGCATCCTGGATGGGCCCCATGCAACAGTCATGGCATATGACAGGAATACTATTGTGACTCCTATGATCATTGAGGAAATTAAAAGAGATTTTGGCACAGTTTTCTTCGGGATATGTGCCTCCTCTGAGATAGCAGTAAGTGCAATGGAGAGCCCTATGAATGTTACCACAGAGAGGGTAAGGGAATGGAAAAATCCAGTAATCCCGCCACTTGCGATAAATGGTGAAAATACATCCAGCGTATTGTTCTTTCCGGCAAGTATTACAAGACCTATACCTCCAGCAATAAGAATGGCGAATTCCGCTATCCCGGTTATTATCTGGTATGTTGTCGAGAACTTTATTCCCCTGTAAAGTATGTAGAATGTTATAAAATTCAGTGCAATAACTATGGGAATCCAGTATCCCTTTGTAATTATCCCACTGTCAAATATGTCAAAAAATCCAGCAAGCCCCAGCATTCCGAACCCTGCAAAGGCAAACATGGTACCGAAGAATAAATTCCAGCCCTCAAATGTTGCCATGAAACCGCCTATACTCTTTCCTACATAAGTAAAATCACTTCCTGCAGATACATATTTTTTCGAAAATCTGTATGATGTATTCAGGATTGCCAGATATATAAGAAATCCAATGAGTATTGAAAGTGGGGTGGCACCAAGTGCGACAAGTGCAATTCCGCCAAGAAGGTAAGCAATATCAGCTGCAGGGGCGGTCATCCCCCATCCCTGCCATATCAATCTATTTGTTCCCAGAATGTTTTTCC
>JAJZWN010000064.1 GCA_021846695.1 Thermoplasmata archaeon | reverse complement strand
ATGACATCACAGCAATGATTCATGCATGGTTCCTGCCGCCCCTTGCAATGGGTTTAATGATCGTTGGGTTTGGCATTTTAATAAATATTGTGGCAAGAAAGCCATGGATAATCACTATACCGGCACTGGTTCTTGTTACCATAGGAGCCCTTTTTATTATAAGCAAAACCAATCCAGCCATATTAAAAGAATTGCTAACCGGAGATGGATATTTTGTAAAATCCAGAGTATACTCAACGATTGCTGAGGCAGCTGCTCCACCTCTTGGCCAGTATATATCTGATTTCGGCCCAGGACTATTTCTCCTTGGAATTGCCGGTGTACCCTATATCATTTACCGTTTCCTTAAGGAAAAGAAGGAAGGCGTGCTGCTTGTTATTATATTTGCCATATTCTCAATTTTCATGAGTTTTGAGGCAGCAAGATTCAATATTACCGCAGCGCCTGCATATGCGATACTAGGTGGTGGCCTGATAATGTACTTTGTAAACATAATAAGGCACAATGAGGCAACAAAAAAATCCAGGCATGTATCGGGCAGAAAATCGCTTCGCAAGAATATAAGCGGGGTAACAGTAGGCTTCGCAGTAATAGTAGTATTAATTTTAATTATACCTTCTGGTATGGGTGCATTTTCAGCAGCAGTCCCTGAAAACAATGCTGCATCCTATAACCACATATTGAATTCAACCCTACCCAAGGGATTTAGGCCAAATAATCCGTTCGGGAACTATGGCCTTGGAATAGAGAACAAAACACAGCCATTATCAGCATCTTTCCAGTGGCTGGCAACACAGAATGCAAACGAGTCCATACAGAACCGCCCTGCATACGTATCATGGTGGGATTACGGATTCCAGGAACTACAGCAGGGAAGGCATCCCACTGTTGCTGATGATTTTCAGCAGGGAATAGCAAGTGCCGGGCAGATATTACTGGCACAGAATCAAAGCCAGGAGATATCTTTATTCATTTCAAGAGTACTTGAAACCCCCGGAGGTTATTCCAATGGGCATTTTAATGCAAGTATCACAGCTACAATGGATAAATATTTCGGAACCAACGAGACAAACACAATTGCAAATATGTACGGCAACCCATTAAGCTCTAAGTACACACCTCTTCTCTCAGAGGCAGCATATGGAAGCCATCAGATAAATGTCACATCCTCATATAATGCAAGGCATGCACTTATAATGGGACAGTTGTCCATACATTATAATTTAACAACATTGATATCGGCATATGGAGCCCTGGAAAAAGTAACGGGATCATCAATATCATACGTACAGGTTAACCATGGGCTATATCCATTTTCTGGTTCAAATCCAGGGATATTCTATGCACCTGCGTATTTAACAGATACACCTTCATACACAGCTCAAGGAGAGGTTGTTCCTACAAATTACTATAATGTTGTAGCTATAACAAGCACTGGAGCGAGGTATACCTTAAACAAACTTCCAACGGGAGCCACAGTAACTAATTATCTGCTTAACTATACATCTGCATTTTATAACACTACAATATACAAGACCATATATGGATTCCCGGAATCTGATGTTTCAAATGTCACACACGTATACCCCGCATTCAACATGAGCAATTTTGAATTGGTATACTATGCATCGGAATATAATCCAAATAAGAATGCAAATTCCACCACACCCGGCTGGAAACTCATTCCAATTCAAACCGCATATAAATATAAGCAGGAGAACAAAGGAACCGAAGTACTCCTTCCGACAGCGCTGTTAGGTCAGGAAGATCCAATCATTCAATACTATCCTGGAGCTGTAATACATGGAAGGGTTACAAGTGCCAGTGGGGTAGGCATGGCTGGAGTTCATGTCACAATAGAAGATCAGTATGGAATTCCACATGATGTTGTTACAACAAACAGCACAGGTTATTATTCAATAACAGGACTGCCAGGAAATGACACCCTTGTATTTTCCACTGGTAGTGTGAATTCGAACACATTGAAAGCAACCAATGTTATACACACACAATCTATTACAGTATCACAGAACCAGGGAAACAGAATAGGGAATTACAATATAACCCATAATATGCAACTGAAAATAAACACAGTATATGGGCATGTAACACTTAACAACGGGGCTTCAACAGTTGCAGTAAGCTCTGGGAACATTACATTCACAAACGCCAGATATGGAATAAGCAGGACAGTCCCCATAATAAATGGCGTTTATTCCATGAGCAGTGTTATACCCTATGGGTATAATGTAACTGTCAGATCAAATGGCAAAACATACACAAACTTTACCAGTATACAGGTGACAGGGAATGCCCAGCAATTGCAGAATCTTGCGATTAAAATGGACAGGATCAATGTTTCAGCATCCATAAATGGTTTGGGGCTCTCCGGATATACTGTGTATCTGAACAGTACTTCTGGCAATTACAAACTCACTGGAGTGACATCCTCATCAGGCTCCTATACATTCGGCGTATATCCCGGTACATATAATGTCACTATTAAGGCGAATGGATCTGAGGATAAATCTACCGTTACTGTTTCGGGATGGGGAAAATCCAGATCGGCAACACTGACACCTGAGTTAAGTGGAACGATTTCAGGGAGTGGGGCAACACCAAACTCAATAATATCGTTCTATTTCGATGGCATCACCTCGGACATACATAACGTTACAGCAAATGCTACAGGAGCATATAATTTCACAGTGCCCTACGGAATTTACACTATATATTCACATAGGGGCAGCGGAGTGTTTGTAAAAACTATTAACGTAACAAAAAATACTGTTCAAAACATATCATATTCTAAGGCTGTAAAATATACAATAAGATCCACCATGAATGGAACAAAGAACTACAGCGGTACATATGAAATAATGGCTGCAGGTTCAGCAAGCCAGAATTATATCCTGCTTGATTACAGCTATGCAAATTCCAGCGTGCCACTTACAGTGTATCTTCCACAGGCAATCTACTCATTCGCCGGAACAGGAACAGTTAATGGAACGACAATGGCAGGATTCAATATATCCACATCTGCTACAAATATATCCATCAATCTAAATGATTCGTATAAGCATTCAATAACAACATCGACAAATAATACTATAGGATATGTAAGCCAGGGAATAATGCTAGTATACAAAGGCCCAACTCCATACTTCTATGCAGAGATCAATGGTGGATCAGCAACTGTTTATGGATATAACACTAGCTCAGTGGGCATACAATCACCCTACTATTACAATAATACGGTTTCGATTATACATCCTATATATTATGCCAAGCAGAAATTGGTATCAGTGTCGATGACTGTATATAATGACTCAAAGCTTGTGAATTACAATGGCACAATTACGCTCACAGGGCTTTATAATAAATATACCTTAAATATGACAAAAGGTGCTGCCAGCAAGGAAATAGCTATGGGCGTATACTACACACAGATATCGAACAAGAGTGCGTATATAACCCCGGTACTTACGGGAACCGTAGCCAATAGTACTGCTGCACAATCATTTGTAAAGGATTCTAAGCTATACTTCACGGTAAAAAATGTAAACAGCACTATCACAAATTCAGGAACAACATTGTTTAATTCTACAGGCGTAAACGTTGGGCTGGATCATATTCCAGCCGGGAACTATACCTTATATTCAGCAAATGCTACATTGGCGAATATGAGTATTATAACTGTGAATCATAATATGAGCATCTCACCAGTATATCATACCGGCTATAAACTCAGCATAACAAATAACCTTAGCATACCTGCATCGTACCACATAAAAAATGGAAGCAAAGAAATCACTACCAGTGTAAGCAAAAACCTTACAATACTATTGCCCTCTCTTGATTTCACCATAACATCAAGCGGTAATTTCACCAATTCAACTGGGGCGTTTACCTATGTTAACACCACCGCAAATACTGCTACACCAAGCTCTACAATGCATAATATTACAGTTAAACTCACACCAACCGAAGTATACGACAAAATATCAGGCAATGTTATATATTACTCTAACGAAACCGGTGTATCTGGTGCTAATGTAATGGTTACCAAAGATGGGAAGAAGGTAGCGGGCACAACATCCTCGTCAGGGTCATATAGTTTGGCAAAATTGGTTCCAGGAACATATGGTATATACGCTAATTACACATATAGTGGAAAAGAGTATGCATATTTCCAGAATGTGACATTGCAGCCTTTCAAAAATCTTACATATAATGTGTCTCTGACACCAGCCTATACAGTAACCCTTACCGGTACAAACAATAGCAAATCAGTACCCACAAACTTAACAGTTACAGGTGGTTCTGTGATGGCACCATCAATGTATACAACTTCACAGGCAGACACAAATACGGTCATACTTCCTGCCAATGAAACATATACATTTACACTGGCTAATACAACGGTCCATAATGGAATGTATGTCAATTACTCGGCATCGCAGACTGAATTCCTGAACAGCACTCTTACAGAGACTCTAGCATTGCATAAAGATAACATCTCAAAATATGTCCTTGCAGATCCATCGGTTACAGGCTATATAGGTGAAAATGTTAAAACAAGCGTAATAATTTATAACAGGGGGGATACCAATGACACACTACACATGTACTCTGGCAATTCAACATGGAACTTAACTTTCAGCCCTAATAACATTACAATACCTGTGGGAGGTTCCAGATCTGTGGCGGTGAATACAACAATTCCCATTGCACCAGCTGGAAACAACTCCGTGCCGGTAATGGCAATGATAAATGGCACATCCCAGTATCTGGGGAATATTACAGTTAACGTCAAGGCCGGTGAAAGTTATAATGTTTCATATTCTAAATATGCAGAGGTGAATGGTACCATAAATATGATACCGGTTACGGTTAAAAACACAAATAATACTGCAGTAACAGTGTATTTGAATATTTCAAATGCTGCAAAACTAATGAAAAACTATGATATCATGACATATGTAACCAATAGTGGCAAAAATATTACAAATATAACACTCACCACAGGGCAAACAGTAACCCTATATATATATGCATATGGGGTACATGGAAAAACCTTGCACTCAGTGCCAGTAGATCTTGAAACAAACGCGACCATAAATGGAACAAATACATACAAGAATGAAACCATAACACCTGTATTGCCATCCGCTAGCATAGGAGCAGGATCATCAGGAAGTAATATAATAAATAACTATAATGCCAATCCAGCAATGACAATATACATAGGCATAGGAATAATAATAGCAGCACTGCTTGCAGGCATAATTGGATCTTCAATCAGGTCAAAGAAAAAGAGGTAAACCGGATGAAATATAAATTATTAATCACATTATTTACAATATTCGCTTTAATTGCATTATCAGGCGTAGCCTCTTTGGGCAATAATATGCCAAATGCATCTCCCAGTACCTCCTCTTCTGCATTTTCTGCTACCATTCATGAGCCGCATTACGTATACGAAAACCAAACTTTCCAATTGAATGTAACCGAGAGTGCTGGATACCATAACTACTCAGTGTCAGCCTACCTGGGAGCTGTAAACGATACCGGCTTATCACCACTTTCCTATTATAATCATCATTCAACTAATGGAACATTTTCCATATCAGTAACGGCACCATCAGAATCAGAAAATATTCATGGATATATCAATGCAAGTGCTGAAAATTCAACTGGTTTTAGAGTAAGCCATGTCTATGCTATTTCCCCAATTAATGTGAGTGCACCCATCACATTTAATTCCACAATTAATAACACAGACCCTGTGCCAATAAAGAACATAACAGTGACCTATACAATTTCCCATGGCGCATCTTCTGTTGTGATAGGAGTAAGCCATATAAATGAGATAGGAGCAAATTCAACATACAAAGACAATATTACTGTGCCAGCAGCCTTAGTATATAAGGGCAAGGATACACTTACTGTAACAACCAATAATCCGGTGATTACAATTGCAGGAAAAAGTACGGTTACGTTCTATTACGGGCATAAGCCTAATTATGACTGGATATATTACATTGCGGCTGTGGCAGTTGCATTTGCGGTATTCCTTGTATTAGCAAGCAGTAAACGTAACACAGTAAAGGTTCCAAAATGGAAAAGGTCAAAGTCGTCTAAAAAGGCACAAAAGGTGCAAAAAGCAAAATAATCTAAATTAGTGAGTGGAGAGTTATAAACTCCTTTTCATATATGTTTTTTCTGCTAAATTTTATGGGAGTTCTTGATATGTCATACCTGTCGTCTATTAAGGAGATCCTTGCAGCAGACAGTGCATTGTCATGAATTTTATGTGGTGTGCTTGTATTCTCTTCGTTTACTATGACCATGGGAGCTATATTCCTTAATTGTTTTATTATTAGGTCCCTGTTGGGGCGATCACCATTCCCAATTTTTATCATTATGTACTCATAATCATAGTTTTCAACTATTTCTATTACATCTTTTTTAACCCCACAGATACTAGGGCATTCCCATGCCTCCATAAGGACATTATCTGCCATAACAGCAATTCCAGGCCTTGGGCCGGGATCTATGCCTATTATGATCCTGGTAAATTGGTCCTTATTAAGAAGCACAGGCAAACATCTCCTTATTCCCTCAATTGATGTAGTTGCCTTTACCTGTCCTGGGAGGGCAAATTGATCTCTTTCAGAACTTAGTATAACATTTATGTCAGCAGGTATTGAATAAAGATCAGTTATGCTGAAAAATGGCAGATTCCATCTTTTGAGGTCTCTTATAACATCATGGTAAAATTTGAAATCGTGAGTATATATTCCTACACGCGTCATTTATATAATTAAGTATTTCATCATTTATAAATATTATCATTTAAATTATTTAAAATTTGTAACTGGACACGCTCTGTTGAATAAATATAAAATATTGTCAATATTTATTATATTTTTTGTGCATTTTATTCTATTGACCGCCTAAATGATGTTTTAAATCATACGATCGATAAGCTTGAAAGATATATCAATTAATTTTGTGTATTAATTTACATAAAGAAAATATAGCAATAATAAATAATAGAAGGATAATAATAAATCCAATGAAAAGAATAAATATAGATTTGCAATATATAACAACGGATAGGTGGCAGAGAAGCTATGCGTGAGACTGCAGATCTCATCTACTTGGGTCCAAATCCCAACCTATCCTT
>JAJZWN010000063.1 GCA_021846695.1 Thermoplasmata archaeon | reverse complement strand
CAAGCAATTTCCTTTGATTGTCCTCTCCAATATATTTTAAAACTATTTGTCTTGAGTACCGTATCATTTCCATTATCTAATCATTATTAAACAGGGTAAATAATCTTATTCATGATTATATATTCTTGTTATATTCTGCAATAAGATAGTATAATAAATTTACTGTAAATTCATTATATTAAAACTAATTGTGTATTTTATCCTTCTACTGTTTAACTTCATCTTTTTTTAAGTCTCCTCTCTAAATTATGACCTTTATATTGGAACCGAATTTTTGATATTACAATACACTCCATTTCCTCAATAAATGATATAAAAATTGACAGTTTCAAGTTGTTGAATTTCCGTCATAGTTTTTGTCAGAAAAACATAATTAATATGTAAAAATCTAATAGTTAATGTTTTTATAATTTACAATTTTATATACTAATCTTTAAAGTAAACACTCAACTTTTAAATATAAATTAAAATTCTTACTTCGATGAGGGAAAATCTATGAATAATAAAAAGTTAGTTTCGTTCCTTGTTATTATAACAGTTATAATAATGGTAGGAACAAGTTTGTATGGAGGATTGCAAAATACGGGGAGTGCCAATAGCACTCCCTCAGCATCTTCTATACCACAACAGGGGACTATTTATATCTCCCCGGGACCGTCGCCAGCTTTTGTGGATAACTTTAACCCGTTTAACGTGTGGTCTCCACCCGCAGGCATAATGTCACTATTTTATGAACCGCTATTGCAGATAAATACATATAACGGCACGGTAATACCATGGCTTGCAACAAATTACACATGGGATCATAATAATACGCAGCTCGTTCTTGATTTAAGGCATAATGTTACATTTAGCAACGGTATGGCGTTCAATTCCAGCGATGTTGTATATATGTTCAATGAGCAGAAGGCACTATACGGATATTGGCCTAATATCGGGAGTATAACAGCCGCAGGCCAGTATAGGGTAGATTTTAATTTTACCAAGGAAAATACCCAGTGTCTGTTTTACATAGGAGGCACCTTTATGGTACCGAAGCAGCTATGGCAGGGAATAAAAGCCCCCCAAAACCAAGTTGTTAAGAATCCAATAGGCACAGGCCCTTATGTGCTTAGTAGCTTCAGTGGCCAGAAAATAGTTCTAACAGCAAATCCCCACTACTGGCAGCCAAATGAGCCTCATATAAAAAACGTTGTTTACGTTGATTATACAAGCAATAGTGCTCTGACAACCGCTCTTGAGCAGGGCAAGGTTCAGTGGGCATCTGTGTTCGCACCAAATATAACAACACTTCTGACATCAAAAAATCCCAATGCACATTATTGGTTCCCTCCTGGGCAACCAGTTACACTGATAACCAATGATCATATATATCCACTGAATCTGAGTTATTTCAGGCAGGCAATAAGCCTTTCCATAAACAGGACTGAAATATGTAAGGTCGGAGAATATGGGTATGAACACCCAGCAAACGCGGCAAACATACTGCAACAGCAGCTTTCATATCTTAACTCCACAAATACGGCGGAAGCCTCAAGCCTTGCAACGTATAATCCAACTAAGGCACTGAGTTTACTGAAAAGCCATGGCTTTACTATTGGAAGTAATGGAAGGCTATACGAGCCAAACGGCAAGGAACTACCAACTATTAATCTAATGTCAGTTGCTGGATATACAGATTGGGGTGCAGATATGTTAATAATAGCACAAGATCTTGCAAATATAGGCATTAATGTGAACATGGCAACTCCTACTTTAAGCCAGGTGCAAAGTAATGTCGGTCAAGGACATTTTTCATTGGCTCTGGTGACTGTTACCGGAATAGGGCCTAATCCGTGGTATGATTATTCCGGACTTGTTGGCAAACTTCAACCTGTAGGTAAGACGACGGGTGTAAACGAAGAAAGATGGAATTACACAGGAACAAATTTCCAGACATATTTCAATGAATTTAAAAACTCATCAAGTCCAAGTGGTCAGAGAACACTTATAAATGATATGGCTAGTATAATGCTAAATCAGATGCCGGTGATTCCATTGGTATATTCCGCCGATTGGTATGAATATGTTAACACTACAATCAAAGGATTCCCGAACCAGAATAATCCATACGGAATACCGATGCCATGGTATCCCGGACCAATGGAAGTGGTAATGCTTCATCTCTACTCGACTGGTGGGACCAAAAAAACAACAAATCCCTACCTAAGTTATGAAATAGCCGGAGGGATAATAGCAGTGTTGGTTGCATTATCATTGCTAACTGTATACAACAGAAAAAGAAGAAGGGAAAAGGATTAACGTGAGATTTAACATTTGCGAGCGAGAATTTCTCCTTCGTGAGAGAGGAAGTGAAAGAGAGCGAAAGCTTTATTATTACTCTCCTAATATTATTTTTCCCACTAGCAGACATAGTAAAAGAAGTTGGATAGCAAATTACTTTACGTGTGCCTGTATCCATAAAATCAGACGGCTTACGATGATAGAAACAATATTCTCGGACCCAAGGGAATTCAAACCCATAGAAATTCCAGTAGCAACCTGTGAAGTGGCAAGCTACTTGCAAAAACTAGGAGATGAGATCATATGATTGTTCCATATAAATATATTTTAAAGAAAACAATTGCATTTTTTGCTGTACTTTATGGCGCAATTACGTTAAATTTTATTTTGCCAAGGCTTATGCCCGGAAATCCAGCCCAGACAGTTTATCTTACAATATTGAGAGAAGGTGGCGGGAGCGTCAATCCTACGTATCTTCATCAGCTGGAATCTGAATACGGCATATCCAATGCACCACTTTATGTTCAGTATTATAACTATCTTGCAGATCTAGTGCACGGTAACCTTGGCGTTTCCATAGCATTTTTTCCTGAACCGGTATCATACATACTTTATAATGCACTTCCATGGACGTTGTTTCTAGTTATAACATCCATAACAATATCATTCTTCATCGGAAACAGGATGGGCAGATATGCAGGAATACATAGAAATTCCGCAAAAGACTTGTTTATTGATATTTTTGCCATGTTTATGGCTTCATTTCCAGCATTTGTCCTCGCTTTCATAATGCTCGATATATTTTCACTTGACTTGAGATTGTTTCCCTTTGGAGGTGCATACAGTACTTCAGTGAATATAGGGTTTAATCTACCATTTATAATAAGTGCATTGTATCACTCTGTACTTCCCGTACTTACCATTATTTTAACTTCCCTTGGAGGATGGGAGCTTGGAATGAGGAACAATATTATACCAAATGTCAACAGCGATTTCATAAACTACTCAGAAAACTTAGGTTATAAAAAATACCAGATAAATCAAATAGCTTACAGAAATGCCATACTCCCCAATCTAACAGGATTTGCCATGTCCGTTGGCCTTTCAGTGAGCGGCGTTATCATAGAGGAATCAATTTTTTCATATCCTGGTGTAGGATTATACATGATAACTGCAATAGACAATCTTGATTACCCTCTGATACAGGGAATTTTCCTTATGGTTATAATAGCAGTGCTAGTTGGAAATTTTATTGTAGACATACTATACGGATTTTTTGATCCGAGAATAAGACAGGAGAGTGAATAACTTTATGGAAAGTCAGAGTGATACAAAGAAATCCTTAAATTTAAGATCAATAGGAGGCAAGATGGTAAAGCCGCTTAAAATACTCCTTATCAATACTAAGTCAAAAGCAGGTTTCATATTACTGGTATCGCTGATCATATTCGGAATACTCGGGCAGTTTTTTACGCCATACAATCCTAATAGATATGAATTTACTGGAGGATTGGGTCCTAGCTATGCCCATCTTCTTGGAACAACTATATATGGGCAGGATGTATTTTCACAATTGTTTTATGGTGCGGCGCCTACACTTATGGTGGGATTTGCTGTTGGAATAATTGGCACATCAATTTCCATAATCGTCGGCATTTCTGCAGGCTTTGCATCAGAAAGGGTAAACGCATTTATAACAGGCCTAATAAACATATTCCTTATAATTCCAGGAGTCTTGCTGATAATGCTATTTGGCTCATTTTTCCTGGGAATTCACCAATCTCTGGGATACCTTCCTACAATACTTATACTCATAATAACTGGCTGGGCATTTGGTGCAAGGACATTCAGGTCTATTACACTATCCATCGCCAAAAGGGATTTTATCCTTTCGTCAGTATTAATAGGAGAGTCAAGGTTAAGCATAATATTTAGGCAGATAATACGCGCCATATTCCCAGTGATCATCTCAAATTTCTTTTTCACAGCAATGTACGGGACTATGGGGTTGACCTTCGTGGAATACCTTGGGGTAGGGAATCTCTTGCAGATTAACTGGGGAACAATGCTATACTGGGCCATAAACAACGAAGCATACCTTACAGGTATGTGGTGGTGGATTCTTCCCCCCAGCTTTATGATTTCCATATTAATGTTTTCCTTTATACTCCTTAATTTTGGAATGGACGAAATAGGAAACCCTTCTTTGAGGAGATTTGACAGCAAAAAAAGTAAAAAGAATAAGAAAATAAATGATGATTTAAATGTCAATACTGAGAACTGAAAACCTGAGTAAAACCTTCATTTCCAGACACGGATTGGTAGCCGCCGACAAAATACAGGCTTTAAGCAATATAGATATAACCCTGGAAAATGGGGAACTTATAGGAATAGTGGGTGCAAGCGGAAGCGGTAAAAGTACTCTGGCAAAAATCCTTGTATTTTTATATAAACCCACCTCTGGAAATATATACTTCATGGATGAGAACATTACCAAATACAATTCAAAACAGATAAAAAGATACAGGAGAGAAATACAGATGGTCTTTCAGGATCCATATGCCTCTCTTGACCCAAATCACAGTGTAGAGTGGCATATAAAACGCCCACTCATTTTATCTAAATACAAAGGCAATATAGACGACAGGATAAACGAATTACTGAATATGGTGACGCTTAACCCCGGATACAGGGCAAAATTCCCCCATCAGCTATCAGGTGGGCAAAGGCAGAGAGTTTATCTTGCGAGGGCTCTGGCTGTTAACCCGAAAATACTAATAGCCGATGAACCTGTTTCAATGCTTGATGTTTCAGTAAGGATAGAGATACTGACGCTTCTCCAGAGGATAAAGGATAAACTAGGCATAAGCATTATTTATATTACACATGACTTGAATACTGTAAGCATGATCACAGATAGACTATATGTAATGCAGGAGGGTAAAGTTGTTGAGGAAGGATATACAGATAGCATAATAAATAATCCATCAAAGGAGTATACGAAAAAGTTAATTGAAGCCGCCCCGAATCCCTACAAAAGAATATAGGTGTAACAATGTACAATGATTCTTATCAAATGATGAATGTAAAAAATCTAAATGCTGGATATGAAACTGAAAATGGCTATGTGCCTATACTAAACAAAATCAATTTTTCAGTGAAAAAAAATATAATACTCGGTATAGCAGGAGAGTCCGGGTCTGGCAAAAGTACCCTTGCATCAGTTCTCTATAACTCATTCAAATATCCCGGCAAAATCACAGGAGGAGATATTTTATTTAAGGGAAATAGCCTGCTCAAAATGAGGGCAAACGAACTGAGAAAAATTCGTGGAACACAGATATCCTTTATACCTCAGGCTGCAATGAACGCACTTAACCCCGTAAAAAAAATACGCCTGCAGTTTTATGACGTAATGATCGCCCATAATGTGCATGAGGACAAATTCGATGAAAAGATTTCATCAATACTGGAACTGGTGCGTCTAAATAAAAATGTGCTTGACAGTTTTCCACACGAACTCTCTGGTGGAATGAAACAGCGTGTTGTAATAGCAATGTCGCTTTTATTGTCCCCAGAATTTATAATATTAGACGAACCCACAACCGGGCTTGATGTTCTTGTGGAGCATGAAATACTTGCAGATATAAAAAAAATACAGGAAAAATTGGGGCTAACCATGATATTCATATCGCATGATTTATCCATACTTTTCGCTATATCGGATGAAATAATCATGATGTATGGTGGAGAAATAGTAGAATCGGGAACATATGCTGATGTACTTGAACGTCCAGCACATCCTTATACATACCAGCTCATGAAAAGCATACCAATGATAGGCCATAAATTAGACAGGAGCATGATAATTAAGGGTTCAACCATAGACTTTACTTCAAGACCTGAGGGATGTTATTTTTCTCCCAGATGTAATTTTGCCGAACCAGAATGTACGAGAATTCACCCCGAATTGAGAGCTGCGGACAATGCTTACCACCTTCAGAGATGCAGACTTTATCCTTCATGGGCACAGAGAATATAACATTGTGAGCGAGAAATCCTACATCTGATTAGCTCGGAGTAGTTGATATAAATACATTCTTATATAAAATAATCATATAAAATATATGGGTGAAGACATTTTTTCAAGTCTTTCAAGATTTGGCTTGTCCAATTACGAGATAAAGCTTTATAGAGTTCTTTTGCTTTATGGTCCTAATACCCCTACAGGGGCGGTTAAAATCGCTGGTGTTCCGCAACCAAGAATATATGATCTTTTTAATGCCTTGCAGGAAAAGGGATTCGTAGATGTTGTTACAGGCAAGAAGCATTTATACAGAGCAGTTCCCGTTGATACTGTTATGCGTAAGGAAATGTTATGGATGGATAACTACATGCAAGAGCTAGACACTTATATAGAAAAACATATTGAAACGGTGCCTCTTAAAGATCCATATATATGGTTTGTGAAAGGTAACAAAAACGTTCAGGATAGGATAAAATCAATGGTATATTCAGCAAGGAATGAAATTATAATGGCACTTTCCCATGAATCATATAAATATATAAGCACGATTTTGCCAAGGCAGATAAAAAATGGAATAACTGTGGGTTTAGTATTATTTAATGATACACCAAAGAAAGAACTTTTAAATGTGCCTGAAGGAGTCATACTGAAATTCATAGACGGAAAACCACTTGAAATGGTTCTGGTTGACAGAACATGGGTATTATCAAATCTGAAGGGAGGGATAGACAACGGCGATTATGCCATATATCTGGAAGAGGATCAGCTCCTTCATGCTCTGAGTTATTATTTCTATTATGAAATATGGGCACCATCGGAATATATTAAATTTCCAGGAGATTTTATTTATTACCGGCTGACAAATATATGGCTTGCGTGCGATATAATAGATTATTACCTTAAAAATAATATAAACCTTAAAGGTGAATTAAATGGATTCTGCAAAAATAA
>JAJZWN010000011.1:31381-35145 GCA_021846695.1 Thermoplasmata archaeon | reverse complement strand
CGAAAAATGAGAATATTCAAATATTATATAATTATCTATTAGGAATGAGATACGAGAGGATTAAAGAATTCAGGGAGAAATATATCCCTTACAATAAAATTGTTGAAAAAATGGACCTTAAACCCGATGATGTAATAATTGATATGGGGGCTGGGGATGGATTTTACAGTAAATTATTTGCCGATAAACTCAAAAATGGGAAGGTGTATGCAATTGAACGCAATCCAGATGTTTTGCCCCATCTACAGAGGAATTTAATGGAAATGAAGAATTTTGAAGTTGTCAATGAAAATATGTGCCATGTAGACATTAAAGGGTTTAACAAAATATTCTTTTCAACTGTTTTCCACGATATAGAATGCAGAGAGGATATAATCGATTTTATGATCCGGAACTCTAAGAAGCCATTGAACGTTTACCTGATAGAATTTAACAAAAAAAGTGCCATGGGCCCTCCACTGGATATAAGGATCTGCCATGATGAGCTAAATAAAATATTCACTGAATCGGGATTCCAGCCCGCCCTGCATATGGATTTTGAATACAATTATTTTGATTCGTATTATCTGGAAAAATAATAGGAGGTGGAATATATGAGTGAGGATAATAATGGAAACAGGAATTCAATAAAGCCTGTGAGGAGCAAGATTGCGCTTAAAAATGTTAAGGAGACATTGCCTGATAAGGGGAAGGAGAGTAAAATTAAAGGCCAGAAAGAGAATACAATTTCTGAGACAAACACACGTATAGACCCATTCGGGATAAATAGACAGAAGAAAGTTATAAAAAAGGATAACGAAAAAAAGGATTCAACAAATTATTTCGGGCATTAAAGGAAGTGATGTTTCTTTTCTCCCCGGTCATCCTGAACGGGCTGTGGTTCATAGAGTTCAACCTTCCCGCAGGTATTGCATTTGTACAATGTGAATGTCTGTGTGGTTTCGGTAAGGTCATTCCATCCACCCAGAAACATTCCACCTATTCCGGTATATCCACCAACTCTAAAATTCATATTGCCTGCAGGTTCCATTTCGCCTGCACAGTCAGGTGTTGAGCATTTCATATTATTTGCATTGCCTTTATCTATTTAAAAATATGCCAGCATAGTTTTTACCGGTATAAAGAATAAATTACAGTTGTTTTCCAGCATTTTCGCATACGTTATCAAGTGCGTACATATAATAAATGAAGGCAAGGTATGGCGACCGGTATGGATTAAAATATTCATGCACTGTAAAATCTTCCGGCTCTCCCATTGACATATAGTATATAAGATCTGAAGTCTGGAGGTACCTCCATAGTTTTTTATCCGGGCAATCTTCACAGTGCTTTAGCCGGCTAAATGCTTCATTCTGCATTTTATTCCCGAGCCAGGCAGAGAGGTCTCTCCTTGTATCCGCCCAGGAAATTGTTTTATCAATGCTGACTGTATCCTTCACGCTAAATTTTGCCTGTATTTCATCAATCTTCAGGGTTTCCATGCCATATTGCTCGATATATTTTCCCAGGTAGTGGACGAAATCGAATATGCCCGTTTCCTTTCTCTGGTGTTCGCCAAAAGTCTCATAGTCCATGTAAAGGTTCATTATATCTCCCGGGCTATTTTTAATCCATTGAATGTATTTGTCTGCTGTCAGTGGATACCCGCTCCAGGCAGTGTTGGAAAATCTGAACGAAATATTATCACTCATAGGATAATTTCTAAGATAGAGGTTTACACCGGATGGGGATAAATACCTGAAATTGGGGCTATAACGCCCTGAGACTTCATCCGTGCCCTCCGCCAGGATATTCCGGAAGCCCATATCCCTGGCCATCTCTGCAATCCTGTTATTGTATATGAGTTCCGTATTCCTGAATGACACAGGGGAATAATTAAAGATGCTTTTTATTGAATGCATCTGTTCATTTACCTGGTATTTAAATTCATCTTCATTCCAGATTGAAGCAAGGGAATGGAAATATGTTTCTCCCATCAGTTCACACAATCCTGATTTTACATAGTCATCTATAACATCTATAGTTTCAGGGCTGTATTTCAATGCCTGTTCAATAAACGTCCCTGACAGGGAAAATGTTGATTTAATCCCGCTTTCCATTAAAAGTTTTGTTGCTGGGATGTAAGAAATTTCTGATATTCTCTTAAAAATATCCCTGTTCTGTTCTTCCCAGAATATGCCCATCTTATCAGGCCTGTCCTGTATTTTTAATGGGCGAAGCCTTAAGGGCTGGTGCAGTTCAAAGTAAAAGGCTATATTTTCCATATTGACCTGTACACCTCCATTGTCTTAATTGCAGATTTTTCCCAGGTAAATGACATGCCCTCATACTTTCCATAGAGTGAAAGGGTTTCCCGGAGGCTCTTATGGTTCAGTATAGAAATAGCATAGGAAGACATGACATCAGTGTCCCAGTAATCCACCTTCAATACGTTGTTAAGCGCTTCACCAACACCGGTAGTTTTGCTCATTATTACCGGCGATCCGGAAACCATGGATTCAAGGACAGTGATGCCAAATGGCTCAGAGACTGCAGGTATAACAAATACTCCGGACCTTTTATAATACTCAATGGCCTTGTGGAAATCCACAAATCCGGGAAAGAATACTTTTTCCCTGAATCCATGGTTTACTGCATAGCTCTCCATCTCACCTATCATATCCCCTGTTCCTGCCATAACAAATTTAACATTTTTCTCATACTGGTTGACCTTATCCGCCATTTCCATGAAAAATTTAGGCCCTTTCTGGCTTGTTACCCTACCAAAATAAAGGAGCATCCTCTCTCTTTTATAACTCACACCCTGTGTGTAAGCTGAGGATTTAACTCCATTATAAACGGTTGTTATCTTGTCAGCATCTATTCCATACTTTTCTACCAGAACCCTTTTTGTAGAGTTTGAAACTGTTATTATTGCATCGGCTTTTTCAGCACCTTCTTTTTCAATTTTCATTATATTGCCCTGGGGGTTAAAGTATGCTGACCTATCGTACTCGGTGCTATGGAATGTTACAACAAGTGGAATGCCAAACTTTTCCTTTATCTCGATTCCAGCCCTGAATGTTATCCAGTCGTGGCAATGTATTACCGACACACCATCTGGCCTGAAATTTTCAATAACATTCCGGTTATAATCCTCAACAGCATCGGTAAAGTTAGTTACCTGTGAATAGGAACCACCGGCAACACCTTTCGTTATTTTCACTGTTATTATACTGAATGGGTAATATGGAAAAGAATAGCCCATATCAGGGAGATAAATCTCTGTCGGAACTATTTTTCCTATTATTGAAAAAATATTGGATGTGTGTATTCCCAGCCCGCCGGAAAATGCCGGGGGAAGTTCCCATCCTACAACTGCAACCTTCATTTCACTCCCCTCTTTACAGTGGTACCCGGGGAGTATTTTCTAATATCTTCATAATATGCCCTTATGAGCTCACCATAGCTCCATGCCTGCATAATACATCCACGTGGTTCTCCTGGAGATAATCCGTCAAAGATTTCAGGAACCATTTCCATAGAGTATAAGTCAGAAAAGAATCTGTACAGGTTTCCGGCATCATATCCATTCCGAACACATGCTGTTATATAGGGCCCTGCAAGCCATGGCCACACAGTGCCATTATGGTATGCCCTATCCCTTTCCATGACCGGACCGGAGTATGTACCTGCAAATTTATTGCTGCGGGGAGAGAGGCTTCTCAATCCGTATGGGGTTACAAGTTCTAATCGTGCTTTCTCGAGGAATTGCTTCTGGTTTA
>JAJZWN010000011.1:0-30552 GCA_021846695.1 Thermoplasmata archaeon | reverse complement strand
GTATAAATCTTCCATACTATTTGTTCCCCTCTCCTGCTCTTCAGGGTAAATAAAATTATAATACCATAATCCCTTATTAATAAATTTCCCAATCTTTGAAATTTTAAGGGAATAAATTCCATCTGTGAAACTATAAGAGCCTTTATCTTCATCTGCAACAAATTCCTTTTGCCCGGATTTTATTACATTATGAAAGCTCCTGAATGCCAGCAGCGGATAAAGGTTAACCATATCCGGTATTTTTTCAGGAAATTCATATCTTATAACAACTGTATCTGCATCCGGATCCAGAATTAATGATTTTTTGCATATATTGCCCTCCAGATTAAATGTTAACGAAGGATATGGTATAGTGGAGTAACCCTGTATGTACCTGAATCCTTCAGGCCACATTGTTCCCGGGTAATAATTTGTATCTATTGCATACTGTTTCCCCTGAAATGCAAGTTCCTCATAAAGTTTCGATAATATAACATATCTATTATAATTATTCTGTTCGGATTTGACCAGAATCCCGTGATATGTCCTGGTATTTGCAAATGAGATTGTTGAAGAAGAATAGGAACCCTTTGAATTAGCAATAAGCCATTCTTCTTTAAAATTCATAAATATTTAAGGTTAATGTGTTAATAAACCTTTTCAATATTTCATGGATATGATTCATTTCCAGAAACTTTCATCTCTAAATTCAGGCAATACAGCAGATGGTATAAAAGGCAAATAGCAATTCCAGATAAGGCCTTAATACCTCCATATACAAAAACGTTTTAAACTGCATATCATATCTCTATGTTATGGTAAGATATATTCCATTGGGAAATGGAAAGATGTTATTAACCTTTGATGAAGATTATAGAATTGTTGATTTTTATTTTTCTGAAACCGCATCCGGGAATCATGCGGCTGGCCACCCCTTTATGTACGGTGTTTCCGTAGATGATAATTTTAAATGGATTGATAGGAACCAGATAGACTCCATGGATTATTATGACCACACAATGGTGGGGACCGTAAATTATTCTTCTGACGGCATCAATTTCGAAAATAAGGATTTTGTAGATATTTACAGAAATGTATATGTAAGATTCATTACCATTTCAAATAACAGTGGTGTCAAGAAGAATGTAAAATTATTTTTCCACCAGAATTTTTACATTTACGGGAATGATATAGGAGACACAGCAGCCTTTTATCCAGAATTTAACGGAATTTTACATTATAAGGAAAAACGGTACTTTATGGCGTCAACAATAGACCAGAACGGAAAATCCATAGACCAGTATGCTACCGGTGTCAAGGATGTAGGCAACCTTAAGGGCACATGGAAAGATGCTGAGGATAATGAGCTTTCAATGAATCCGGTCTCCATAGGATCTGTGGATTCTGTTTTACGGCATTCCTTTGATATAGAAGCAGAAAGTAAATTTTACCTCTATTATTATATTATAGCTGGGGAAAACTATGAAGATATAGAAGAAATCAGCATGGATATAAATCTTGAGTATATGGAAAAACTTAACAGGAGAACCACAAATTACTGGGAGCTATGGTCATCCAAAGTGTTGCCCGGCCTGGATTCTGAGACAAATGCCATTTTCCGTAGATCGCTCTTTATAGTGAAAAGCCATTCCAATTCCATTGGAGCAATAGCTGCTTCATGTGATAGTGATATCCTAAAGATAAGCCACGACGGCTATTATTATATGTGGCCGAGGGATGCGTCCATAGCAGCTTATGCACTCAGTATAGCCGGACATACTGAATCGGGAAGGAAATTCTTTTCAATGTCAACATCATTGATGTCCGGAAAAGGCTATATGTACCATAAGTACAATATGGATGGGAGCCCTGCCAGTAGCTGGCTTCCCCATATAATGAATGGCAAAGAGATATATCCGATCCAGGAGGATGAAACCGCACTATTGATATATGTCCTGTGGGAATATTTCAAAAAATATAATGATATAGGGTTTACTGCGCCTTTTTACGAAAGTATTGTGATTAGGGCCGCTGAATTTATGACAGAGTTTGTAGACGCTGACGGCCTGCCCAGGGAATCGTTTGACCTCTGGGAAGAAAGATACGGGATACATGCATATACTGTATCTACCACCTTTGCTGCACTTAAAGCCGCAGCCAATTTCGCTGGGGTTTTTGGCGATCAGGCACTTGCCAGAAAGTATTCAGATGCTGCAGATAGAATGGTAAATGCCTTTGACCGGAAATTTTATTCGGATGAATATAGAAGATATGCCCGTGCCATTATCAATGGAAAACTGGATTTCACGGTGGATAGCGCATTATCATCCATTGCCATATTCGGAATGAAAGCCCCAACAGATTCCAGGGTGCTTTCAACAATGGAAGCTATTATGGAGAAATTGTGGGTAAATGGAAGCGGAGGCATAGCAAGATATGAAAATGACAATTATATGCGGATAAGGGATGATAGCAATATTACTGGAAATCCCTGGATAATTACAACGCTCTGGATGGCTCGTTATTATATTAGAATAGGAAATTTAGAAAAATCATGGTCCCTTATAGAATGGGTAAAATCCCACAGGCAAAAATCTGGAATTTTTTCAGAACAGATCAACCCCTACACAGGAGAACCACATTCTGTTTCCCCGCTAGTATGGAGCAATGCCGAATTTATAATAGCCATTCTTGAATATTCATCTGCTTACCGGAATCAGAAAGACTGAATATATTTTAGAGTCTCATAGTGTTGTCAGGCAACCCCATTTATTGTTATTATTGGTAATTCTTATGTTTATTTAAAATATGTAGCATTCAAAGCGTTTTAAAAATTAAATAATAATTTTATATTTGTGTTTTATGGTTCTCAACATAGATGCTGATGAAGTATCGGAAATGGCAGAAAAGAATGAATGCGTGATTATAGATGTAAGGGAACAATTTGAATATGAATCCGGCCATATAGAAAATTCTGTGCCAATTCCTATGTACGATATTTTTAATAATATATCTCTGGTAGAAAAGTACAGAGATAAAAAAATAGTGCTGGTATGCAGCTCCGGTCATAGAAGTTACTATACAGGAAAGTTTCTTGAGGAAAATGGCATAACAAATGTATATAATCTATACAATGGATTGTATGGATGGGAAATAGAGGACAAGCCACTGGTATAGTTTGCATTTCATATGCAGCCACCTTTCAGCAATACTGATGGGACTACATCAGATTTTAGCTGGATAGCTTCATAATGCTTTTTATTAATGCAAATTTATATAATAATGCCAATTAAGTACATAAACATACCGTTTTTTTGTTATAAAATAGGGATAGTTTATATGGCTTAATCAGCAATTTACTTTTCATAATCTGGATCAGCTTTGACCGTAATATCCTTGCTTTTACTATTGCTGTATGAAATAATGAGGTAAACAGATACAACGGCTATGGCTATTGATAAAAATTCAAACTTAACAGGGGTAACATAGTGGATCATGAGAAAGAACAGATAACCGATTGCAAGCCCGATAACTATGGAAAAGTATCCAAAAACATTGTCCGTTTTACTGCTTTGTATAGAATATAACCACAGTATTGTTCCTATTACAGATACCATAAATCCTATTGCAATCGGAAATGCCATGGGAAGCGCGAGTTTGTACAGTGGAAGGTAGGTCTGGTATCCGTGAAGGAATAGTGAGAGAATAGATTTGTATTCTAATACAGATACACTGTAAAGGCCAGTCATGTAGGAATTATAATTAATGGTTATTCCACCAGCATGCATATATGCAAGTGTTGCCATTTGCATGAGCATGGTACCGGTTACAATAATATATGATGAAATTAGATGCCAGAATTTTCTGGAGAATAATCCTTCTACCATTATGCCAATAATAAGTATAACCACAAGGGTATAAATCAACCTGGTGGTTACAGGCATATTGGGCAGATAATAAAAATACCTTCCTACAATATGCGTATAATAATAAAGCGTTTTGATATACAGCAATAACAAAGCCATAAGGGTAAAAAGGAAGATCAGGAAACCATAGAGTTTAATAAATTTTGAAAGTATTATTTCAACTGTGAATAAAATAACAAAGTAGAAAACCGTTGAATTATAAATCACATTTCCCAGTGCGTAAAACATTATAAAGTCAGGAATAAATATAATAGCTGCCAGTACAGGAATTAAATATTTATTTATGTTATCACGCACCTGCATTCATGCTCCTCCTGTAATTATATTCGACCATAATTTTTGAAAGCATATTTTTCCTGTTCACATATGTGCATCTAATGCCATAATCCCTGATCTCCTTAACGTTTCGTGACAGGTTTTCCAGATCTTTTTTCCGCATATTCTGTATGAGAAGCCCGTCGAATTTCCCGGTTGGCGAATATTCATAGTATGATTCACTGTCTATAAGGAATATGCTTGTTGAGCTATAATTTAAAAATTTTCGCGGTATGTATGATCTGGATGCGGTTATAATAAATGTTAGAAAATGCTTTTTTTGCTTTAGCTGGAGTTCTTTTAGGGCATCCCCAATTCTAAATTCCCCATCTGGAAGAATACTGGAAACTGATTTTTCCAATCTGCTTATACTCTCGCCACTCTTGCCAGGCGGGATATATACATTAATTTTGCTTGAATATAGTAAAAATCCTACATTGTCACGGTTTTTTGCCATAAAATGGGCTGAATTAATAATATCTACTATAGAACTGTCGTAAACCCTGTCTATATCGCCGTAATTCATGGCTATGCTGTAGTCTATGATAAAAATTGTTGTAATTTCACGCTCTTCCTCCATTTCTTTTACCATTATGCTATCCTCATTGCCTTCACTGTATCTGCTCCATACAATAAACCGGGGATCGTCTTCAAATGTATAGGGCCTTACACCGTATAGATTGTACCCCTGGCCAACATGGTGGGAATAATGGTTGCCCTGGGTATAAATAAAACTGCTTATCATTTCACTCCGGATAGATTTTATGTCACGTGTAGAAGGTGATATGCGAATCGCCATATCCATGGCTATTGTCTTATTAACTGAAGCAATATGAAACAGGTCTGAGATGCTGATTGTTATATTTCCCAGTTTATATTTTCCTATATAACGCGGAATTGTTGAATAAGATGTTTCGTATGACCCATTTTCAGGAATGGTTATATTTCCACCTGTTTTTCCGGAAATCTCCAGCACATCTATGGCTTCATCAAAAAAATGCACTGAGACTGGAAATGGATTTTTATTTTCAAAAAGCAGGGTTATCTGAAATTTCCTGTTTTTTCTGAATTTAATTGTATCATACCTTCTTGTAACCGAAATATGATTTATCGCCTTCGAACCTGATATATTAAAATATACAACATCAAATGCAACCATGAAGAATGTAAGAATCGTAAATATAATGTAATATTTATATCCTAACAGAACTGATTCAAGTATTCCGTATGTCAATACAGCCAGTATAGCATAACCTGCCTTCCGGATCATTGTGGTGCCTCTACAGAATTTATTATTGAATCTATGACATTGTATATAATTTTTCTGTAATCTGCCTCTGAATCTATAAGTGCCTCAGGGCGCATAATAAGGCGATGGTTTAGGATTTCCCGGGCAATAAAGATTACGTCCTCAGGAATAACGTATTTCCTCCCGCTTAGCATAGCATTTGCCCTTGCAGCATTAAGGTATTTCACTGCAGTACGTGTACTGGCACCCAGGTATACCATATCTGATTCCCTGCTTTTCCTGATTATATTTATAATGTATTCTATTATTTCTTCATTAACATAAACTTCGTTTACTAAATTCCGGTAATGCAGTATAGTGGCTGAATCCAGGGTATTATATTTTTTAGCTGCGTTTCTGTAAATAGATTTTAAAATTTTTATCTCGTCTTCCCTATCAGGGTAATCAATATAGTACCTGAACAGGAATCTGTCCATCAAGGCTTCTGCAAGGGGAAATGTGCCTTCCTGCTCTATGGGGTTCTGGGTTGCAATTACAAGAAATGGTGATGGTAGTTTTGTTGTGAGCCCGTATACTGATACCTGCTTTTCTTCCATGGCTTCAAGCAGGGCAGATTGGACCTTTGGTGGTGTCCTGTTTATTTCATCTGCCAGGACAATGTTTGAAAATACAGGGCCTTCCCTGAATTCCATTTTCCTTGTTTCGGGGTTAAAAACCATATTCCCTGTTACGTCTGAGGGGAGCATATCAGGGGTAAACTGTATTCTCTTGAATTGCAAGCCAAGATGCTTGGAGAATTCTGATGCAAGCATTGTTTTGGCAAGCCCCGGAACACTTTCCATAAGTATGTGGTTATTTGTAAATAGAGAAATAAGCATAAAGCGGACTATTCTCGAAGAACCTATTACCGTATTTCCTATGGATGTTTCCATATCAATTATTGTATCCCTTATATTTTCTGTTTCTTCCATTCATCGTACACCTCCGTATTTATCATATTCATTTTTATTTTCTTAATCGATTCATAGTCATCTAAAATATACTGAAGATATGCATCCTTCATTTTAGCAGCATGTTTTCTCATAATCCTAGAAGAGTTTTTGCTTTTGGCGTTATATTTATGATATTTTCTCACCATAAGTTTATAGTGCTTTAATAGAAGCGTTACATGGGACATATCATTATCTATTTCCATCAGGTAAGAAGAGAAATCCCCTGATTTTATGAGTTTGAGTTCTTTCAGGAAATGTGTATCTTCAATTTTCAGGTTTGCATCACGGATAATTTCGTCCATTTCCTTATTTTTATATTTCCTGGAATGAAATGTCACAACCAGGGTAAGGAAAAGTAGAACAACCACAGGATAGAAAAATTTGAAGCTGGTACGGTAATCAAGAAAAAGACCAATTATATTAATCCCCATGAGGTTCACCACCGTAAAACAATTTCATTATATCCATATAATTATATGCGTCTTTGACCGGGTCTATTATCTCCTTTTCATCCAGCGCATCCCAGTTATAATCACCAAAACGGGCAATTTCATAGTAGTTAAAATAAAACAATGCTATTTTTTTTATTGCAAAAAAACGGGTATTCTTTTCCACGCTATCCGTTTTACCAGCATTATCTGGAGTAGCATCTGTTTCCTCTTTATTGTATATTGAATTTTCTATTAAATTTTTGATGGTAAAATTATCCGTACTGAATTCAGTACGATCCGGAACTATATCAAAATGGCTTATTTCTGAGAGGATAAAATCCCGGTTTGATGAATATTTCTGGCAACCGTAAAATCTGGTATAATCATTTTTCAGGTTTGTGTACCCGTATATTATTGCTTCCTTTCGTTCCCCATTCCCTATCTTCTTCCTCATTTCCTTTATTACAGGTATATCGTCAACTGTTTTTATTTTCAACACAGTTTTAGTCTTCTCTTCAATTTTCTCTGTTTTCTGTACATTCTTTTTGAATAGCAATAAAAATCACTCCGTAATATAATTTCCTAGTGTGGATATATTATAACCATATACCTCTACAGTCATACGCCCATCTGTGCTTACCTTAGAATCATTATCATAAACGAGTTTTATTGTGAGGTTGCCCGCTGATGTTGGAAGGGATTGTGACATATTGTATGTATATAATCCACTGTCTAGGGGGTAGCTTCCACTCGCAGCACCGGAAATAATTATCATTCCGTTAGTGGCAGATGTGCTAAAGTTTTCAAATTCGAGGGATGCAATATAAAAGTTAGAAGTTACATTGCCTGAATATACAATGGAAAGATTTGTCGAATCCGTTTCAATGCCGTTAAATGTAAGATTTTTGTTGCTAATAGTAAGGTTAAGCTGGTAGTATGGATTTGCACTGGTTAGGAGTATTGTATTGTCGTATACTATTTTACCGTCATGGAACACTAATAGGGTGGTTATGCCTGAAGTAGCCATGTGTATGCCATTACCACTATAAAATGTGCTACCAAGTGTATAATTAAATGTATTCCCGGTATTATTCCTTATATTTATGGATATTAAATAAGGGTCAATTGTTTTATTTACTGTACTGTTTCCTGTTACATCAACGCCAAAATTTTTTGAAACGTAATGGGCATTACTGTAAGCAAAATTATAGAAACCAGCGGGTACCTCATATTTATAGTAAGTCCCTGTTAAATTACTGTTAACGGATAAGGAAGGTACAGAGAAAACTCCCCCTTTGACTGTGAGTGTTGAGTTTGCAACTGATGAATTATCATGTAATGGGACTGCACTTTGAAGAATAACAGAGGAAATGAATGTTATACGCTCTGTCATATTGAATCTGGCAGTATCATTATTTGCAGTATTGTAATGAATTACACTAGAATTATAATACAGTGTATATGCGGACATTGTATAATTTCCGGAATATTTAAGGAATAATTTCGCCATCCCGCTTCCGTTTGTCACCCAATTATAGCTATATACTGCACCGTCTAACTTCATCAATACAACAAATTGTGTATTGTTTAATTTCTTGCCCAGATCTATTGTGATATTTTTATCAAATGTTCCGGTTATATTGTCAGTATTAAGCCCTCCGGACATAATACTATTATTGAGATATGGAACCAGTGTTGACACATTGGTAGAACCTGGAACCTGATTAATTCCATTTCCTATGGTAGTAGCAGGAGGCGTTGATATATTCTGCGTTTTATTGCTATCCAGATTGATTGTGGATGAATAATTTTGAAATCCAGGTATTGAAGACGATATACTATAATTCCCTTGCGGGAGAGTGATATTATAGCTTCCATTGCTGCTGGTATTAAATGTTCTGGACATTGTGGAATTGCTTACTGTTATAGTTCCGGAAAGTGGCAAATTATTATTAGAATTAGATACGTTTCCAGATAAAGTAAAATTCTTGGGTACCTCTGATACATTGGAAATAGGGTGTTTTCCAGATATGAGATGATCGGTTGGATTGTAACCCGGATATGGAATATTTGCACCTGCAAAGACCATTGCAATAAGAATTGCACTAACTGCAACGGCAATTATAACTTTATGATTCAATATATATAATGAGTTAATTTACCAATATAAATGTTTTGAAATAGTGAAAGTATGTAATGTATTATATATTATTTCTATGTGATAATAATTAAGCAATATAAAATAAATTGCTGTGGGAAATATAGATGCCGGCTCCAGTTGATAGGAAATATTCCTTTTCCCGGTCAAATTTGTTAAATATTTAATTACAATCGCTAGCTATGAAGTTTTTGGCTTTCTTTGGCCACTTAAATATAGATGTAACCCTATCTGTGCCATCTCTACCGTCTCCAGGCCAGGCTACCGGTGTAAAGGCCCTTAGAGAGAAATTTGCAGGTACTGCAGGGAATTTTGCATACGTTGCAAATGCGCTGGGACTGAAATTTGATCTGTATTCTGCTGTTGGTGAAATATCCCATGAAAAATACCTTGCAAATCTGAAAAAAGTAGGAATTAATACAGAACATGTTGATATTATGAAAGAAGAAAATGGGCCTATTTGTTACCTGCCCTCTGATGGAAGAGAACAGATTGCATATATGTTTCAGGGCCCGATGAATAATTGGGAAGCTTCAAAACATTTTGAATATGGAAATTATACATTCTTAAACATCGGTACAGGACCGGTGAAAGAGTATATGAAAATTCTGGATAGGGAGAAGAAAGCTAAAGTAGTATTTGACCCGGGACAGGAAATATGGTATACTTACAATAAGGAAAGTGCAGAGTATATGGTTAACCACAGCAATATGATTATCATGAACAGAAAGGAGTTTTACCACCTCCTTGAATTGCTGAATACAGATAGTGCAGCCGTATATAAAACAGTAAATAATATAATTATAACGGAAGGTGAAAAAGGTGCAACTTTGATTGAAAATGGAGAATCTACTCTGATGCCTGGAATAAAACCGGATCGCATTGCAGACACTATTGGTGCGGGTGATTCGTTCAGGGCCGGCCTATTTACAGCACTTTCAAATGGGTATACATTAAAAGATTCTGTAAGTATTGGAAATATAACGGCCTCAAAAGCTATTGAAAATAATATAAATGAATTTAACCTTAATTTCCAGGATATATTGAAACTATTTAAAACCATTAAATCATAGTTTCAAGCCGGGCCATGCTGGAAAAAACCTCGAAATCCTTTCTGGGGAGGTCGTATGGAATGAATCTTTCTGTTAATTTTATATATCCTCCTTCTATTAAAAAATCCAGGTCTTCCCTGTTTGAGTAAACAACAACACCGGATTGCGTATCTGGATTAATGCCGCACCTGTTTATGGCAACATTGATCTGATTTGTATGTGCAAGATACATTAAAAGGACAGTACCTGGAAAATGGATCTTTCCATTGTGTTCCAGATAACGATCTGTTTTCCTGATTGCTTCACTTAATTCCAACTCTGAAGATATTGAATTGCCATCAATAAGTTGAATAAGGCTGGTTCTGGTTTTCAAATAATCAAAAATTTTATTGTTATAATATTTTAAAATAAAATACTGTAAATCATGCAACATGTGTGCCCCTTCTCTGGGCGGGTTTTTTGATATCTGTGGCAGGGTTTACGATATCCTTTATTTTCTGGAGGAACTTATCTTTTTCCGGACCCATTATCAGTGCGTTTTCCAGTACTTCTTCTATTCTGGATGCACCTATTATCTGTATTTTACCCTTATGTGCCTCATCCAGTATAATGTCATTAAAATTGCTTGCAGGAACTATAACCTTGGCTAGCCCTGTGTCAATTGCAGCCTCAACCTTTGCAGTAACTCCACCTACGGGGAGTACATCACCGCGAACACTGAGAGAACCCGTCATAGCAACTGTCTGGTCTATGGGAATGGATTCAAGTGATGATATAACCGCTGTTGCTATTGACACACTTGCTGAATCTCCTTCTACACCTTCATAGGTTCCTATAAACTGTATATGTATATCAACATCAGATACATTTTTGCCACTCAATTTTTTAATTACTGCAGAAACATTTTGAACTGCTTCCTTGGCAATTTCACCCAGTTTGCCTGTTGCGTATACTCCTCCATTATGAGGATGCTGTGCCTGTGTAACTTCTGCAACAATTGGCATCACAACTCCGGTGAAATCGGACATATCAGAAGAACCCATAACAGCAAGCCCGTTTACTTTCCCTATGGCGCTTCCATTTCCTGTGAACATTTTATAGAGTTTCTTGACTTCTATGGCCCTATCTGCTATCTGCTGTTCAACTGGTTTGCTAAGGTTTCTAGCCTGATTCACATCATCTGCTGTGACAATTGGCTGCTTGTTTGTTACAGCTATATCTCCTGCTACCCTCACAAGCCCGCCAAGTTCCCTTAATCTTAATGTGAGCCTTCCTTTTCTTCCGCCACGTTTCTGTGCTTCCTTTAATATTTCGATAATTGCGCCATCATCGAAGGGCGGAATTTTCTTATCCTTTGCGATTTCCTGTGCTATGAATTGAACTATTTTCTTTCTGTTATCATCGCTGTCTTCCATGGTATCGTTCATATAAACTTCATATCCATACCCTCTTATCCTGGATCTCAGTGCAGGATGCATATTTCTTATTGCATCAAGATTGCCCGCAGCTACAAGGACAAAGTCGCATGGAACCGGTTCTGTTTGAACCATTGCTCCTGCACTCCTCTCGCTCTGCCCTGATATGGAAAAGTGCTTTTCCTGCATTGCAGTAAGCAATGCCTGCTGGTCTTCTGGCCTTAACAGGTTAATTTCATCAATGAAAAGGACACCTTTGTCAGCTTTTTGCATGTTGCCCGCTTCAACTCTTTCATGAGCAGGGGTCTCAAGTCCGCCGGATTGGAACGGATCATGCCTGACATCACCTAAAAGTGCCCCGGAATGTGCTCCAGTAGAGTCTATAAATGGTGGTTTATCATTAGGGTTATGACCTACCAGCAGCTTTGGAACCATTGCCCGTTCCATCCTCGCCGCAGGATTCATGGCCATTATTATGTAAAGGAATGCTGCACCTATAACAGCAAGAAACATTACTTCTATTGCAACGGCAGTATTGCCACTCACCCAGAGATAAATAGCAAGTATTGCACCTAAAAGTATGATTGATAAAACTATGAAAAGAAGGCTTTTTGATCTATCCTTTTTCTCCCTTTCTGCTTTTATCTGGTATTGCCTGAGTATTTCTTTTCCCTTGCCTGCAGGGAAAGTTTTAATCTTGGGCTTATTGGAATCTTCTGGATTTGGAAAACATAATACATCCTCTAAATCCTCTTTGGGGAGGAAATCTACCATAGACTGGGCTAACATAGATTTTCCTGTGCCCGGTTCACCGATAAGAAGGACATGCCTTTTTTGCATGGCTGCTTTTTGTATGACTTCCCCGGCATGCTCCTGTCCAATCACCTGATTAAACAGAAGCTTGGGCACCTCAATCTCCTTAGTAGTTTTGATGCCCTGTTTAGATATCCATTCTTCAACGTCATCATTATTAGAGTCCACGTAATCATTATCTAATCTTAATAATTAAACTTTCTTATGCTGGTTTAACTAACTAATTTATATAACAAAATAAAAAAATTATTTTAAAAAAAGTATTTATCTTCTGGATAATTTTGCGGACAGTTCCAGAAGGGAGATCGAATGCAACCATACTTTGCCCGGACCACGCATATTGGCGAAGAAAAATCCCTCACCCTCCATGCCGCCTAGAACCATAGTTTTAATACCGCCAATTCTGGAGACGTTATAGGAAACAGATGACTCAAATGCCAGTACATGGCTGAGTTCTGCCTGTATTTCTTCACCGTCTTTTAATTCATATTCTATTACCTGCCCATGCCCATGAAGCATTACAGAGCCTGTGCCTGAGAATTCTTCCAGGAATATGCCCTCGCCGCCAAATATTGCCTGCCAGAATCCGGCAAATTTTGTTGAATACTTAATTGTGGAATCCATACATAGAAAAGCATTGAATTCAGCGAAAATTGAATTGTTATTCAGCTTTATTTCAAAAACTTTACCGGGTAGAAAGCCTGCGGACCCAAAATTGCCAGGGCCATCAACCTTTAAAAGGAAAACAGCTGAACCTGCAAGCATGTGGGAAAATGCCCCCCTTAAGCCACCGGTACCGGTATCCAGCCGGGCACCGGGAGTTTTATATATCAAATGTCCCGGTTCGATATATGCAGATTCTCCAGCTTCAAGCGTTGCATGAAGATACTGTACATCTCCGCCCCTTATTTCATATTTAACCATATGTGGTGAACGGAATTATAAATTTAATATTTTGCATGAATCCAGTAAAAATCCTTGTTCTAACTCCATGCAATAAAAGATGCTATTTAATGGGGGACTCTGAGCATTATTAGTTTAACACAGGTCAATATTTTATTTATAACCAATAAATATTTATTTTCTATATGGTTATACATATATGGTAGAGAGTATAGAAATAACAGATTCAAGAATCACAAAAATATTTGATTCAAGGGGAAACCCGGCTATTGAGGCAACAATTATTTTAAATTATGCAACCGGCACAAGTTCAGCACCTGCAGGTGCGAGCACGGGAAAAACAGAAGTAATTGCGTATCCCAAAAATAATATTGACAACAGTGTGGATTTCTATAATAAGCACGTAAGAAATGCATTAAAAGGTTTCAATGCACTGAATCAGAGTGGATTTGACACATTATTGCACGAACTGGATGGAACGGATAACTTCTCTGAAATGGGAGGAAATCTTGCTACTGCCCTTTCGATAGCAAATGCAAAGGCAGTATCAAACTATCTTGAGATACCTTTATACAGATATGTTGGAGGCCTGCATCCACAGATACCGCGTCCTATGGGAAATATAATAGGTGGCGGAAAACACTCAAAGAATGGAACTACAATACAGGAATTTCTTGTCTCTTCGCAGGGAAAAACATTTTATGATTCCGTATATTATAATATTCTGGTACACAGGAGAGTTGGTGAGAAATTATCAGAGAAGCTAAAGGGCCAGAGCGTTGGTCTCGGCGATGAGAAAGCATGGACAGCGGATGTTTCTGATGAGGAAGCAATAGAAATAATGAAAGAAGCTGCAGGCGAAATATCATCTGAAAACAAAGTTAAAATTTATCTCGGAGTAGATTTTGCCGCAGATTCATTCTATAATAATGGCAAATATGATTATAAAACATCAAAGAAAACACAGGATGAGCAGATCGATTATGCAGTCTCATTAAATAAAGAACATGGATTTTACTTTATAGAAGATCCATTATACGATAATGATTTTGAAGGTTTTGCAGAAATTACAAAGAAAATTGGAGAAGATAGTTTGATAGTAGGAGATGACCTTTACACAACAAATTCCGCCAGAATACAGAAAGGCATAGATATGAAATCTACCAATGCAGTACTTATAAAAGTAAACCAGATAGGAACACTTTCCGACACTGTAAAATCTGTTAAGCTCGCGACTAAAAATTCAATGGATACCGTTGTTTCACATAGAAGTGGAGAAACTACCGATGATTTCATAGCACACCTGGCAGTGGCTTTTAATTCAAAATTTATAAAGACAGGAACAATAGGTGGTGAAAGATTAGCGAAACTCAATGAAGTTATACGCCTGGAAGAGGATTTGATTTAAAAATGCTTAATATTATGGGCCTGGGATTACGGGGAACAAAAAGCCTTACACTGGAAGAAGCAGATGCCTTGAAGGAATCAGATCTCGTATATTTCGAAATATATACATCAATATCCCCCGGCAATACAGTTGATTCCCTGTCATCATTAACCGGAGGAATGATAAGGCTGGCAGACAGAAATCTGATTGAAACAGACAGCGAAATAATCAATGAAGCAAAAAATAAAATTGTTACCCTCCTTGTCACAGGAGACGCATTATCAGCTACCACCCACAATGAGCTGAGGATGGAGGCGCAGAAGGCAGGTGTTGAGGTAAGAATATTTGAAAATGCATCCATAATTACAGCATTTATTTCTAAAACCGGGCTTTTTAATTACAAATTCGGAAACATTGTATCCATGCCCTTTATTTACGAAAATTTTTTCCCTGTGAGCGTTTATGATAGAATATATATTAATTACTCAAATAATATGCATACATTGCTATTGCTGGATTTAAAGGATGGAAAAACCATGGGTATACAGGATGCACTGGGAATTCTTAAAAGAATGGAAGATAGGCAGAAAAAAGGACTGATAGAACCGGAAAGGACAGTAATAGCAGGCATCGGTATAGGGTCAGAAAATGAGAGCATAATTTATGGCGAGCTGGATAAGGTAATGGAATACAATCCACCCGGCTCTCCGGCTTCAATAATAATACCGGCAATAATAAATGATAATGAAAGGGAATTTTTAGAGGCGTTTGCAAGAAAAATTAATTAATTATAGCATAAAAAACATATACTATATTTATATCAATTATGAAAGGTTAAATTATGATAGATATAAAACTTCTAAGGTCAGATAAGGAAAGATTTTACAATTCATGCAGGGCCAGGGGCTTTGATCTGAATATACTGGATGAATTTTTCTCACTTGATTTAAAATGGAGGGAGAACCTTAAGATATTAAATACTTATAAGCATGACAAGAATATTATCACCGCTGATATTTCTTCACTTGTTAAAAAAGGGGAAAATATTGACAACCTAAAATTAGAAGTTGAGAAGATAAACAAAAAAATTAGCCTCCTGGAAGAGGAGCAGAATGATATAGAATCAAAGAGAAATGAATTAGCAAGGTTAATACCCAACCTGCTTGCGGAAGATGTTCCAATATGCAAGGGAGATGAAAATAGCAAGCTTGTCAGATATGTCGGAAATGCAAGGGTTTTTAAAGATGATATCGAAAATTTCAGGGAAGGCAGCGGCAATTCAAAGGATTATACGGTAATTGATAAAAAGCCGGTTGACCATCAAACATTAATGGAAAAATATAATCTGGCAGATATCGAAAGGGCAGGCAAAATTGCCGGCTCCAGATTTTATTTTCTAAAAAATAGATTGTTTAAGCTTGAACTGGCACTCATAAATTATGGAGTAGATTTCCTGTCACAGAGAAATTTTACCGTTATGGAGCCACCTTTTATGATTAATTACGCATCCATGTCCGGGGCCACAGACATAGAAACATTTAAGGAGTCCCTGTATAAAATAGAAGGCGATGACCTTTACCTTATAGCCACTGCTGAACACCCTCTTGCTTCCATGCTATCAGGAGAGATACTGGAAGAATCAGAGTTGCCACTGAGGGTAAGCGGCGTTTCTCCATGCTTCAGAAGGGAGGCAGGAGCCCATGGGCGTGACACAAAGGGAATATTCAGGGTACACCAGTTCAACAAGATAGAACAGTTTATCTATTGCCGCCCGGAAGAGTCATGGGACTTTTTTGATGAGCTTGTAAAGAATTCTGAAGATATATACAAAAGTCTTGGCTTGCCATATAGGATAGTAAACATATGCTCCGGCGACCTCGGGAGTTTGGCTGCAAAAAAGTATGACATAGAGGTATGGTACCCTTCACAGGGAAAATTCAGGGAGGTGGTATCGGCTTCAAATGACACGGATTACCAGGCGAGGTCTTTAAATATCCGTTACAGGGCAAAGGACGGAAATAAATTTGCCCATACATTAAATAGCACAGCAATAGCAACTGAAAGGGTACTTGTGGCAATAATGGAAAATTTCCAGGAAGATGATTATATTAAGGTTCCGGATGTACTTGTACCCTATACAGGATTCAGCAGAATAGGTATGGATGATATATAATGGCAATAGACAAACATAAACTAGGTAAAATGCGGAATGAGGTACTGAAAATAGTTGTGGAAGTAATAATAGGAATAGTACTTGCCCTTCTCGCAGGTTTTGCTATTGATATAGTAATTAACAAATTTCTGCCACAGTATAAAAGTTATCAACCATTTATCGTTGAAGCTGTACATGCAGTTATAATACTTATAATAGGGTTCTTGGTAGTAGGATCTTTCCTGAAATACCTGAAAGAAGCTTTGATAAAGACAAACAGGTCATTATACGGGGTCTCATTGATTATAAGAATAGTATTTTATATTATTATACTGGCACTTGTAATGAGTGCTTTTCATATAAGTGTAACAGGCATACTGGCCGGTAGTGCTATTGGCGGTGTTGTCCTTGGGCTTGCGGTACAGACGGTTGCTTCCAATCTATTATCAAGCATATTCGCCACATCTACAAACACGATAAAATACGGTGAAGTTATATCTGTAAATTCATGGGTATGGAGCATAGAAACCACCGGAAAAATAATTGATGTTAAAACACTATTTTCACAGATGCTTACAAAGGATAATAATATAATTTACCTGCCCAATTCAGAGATACTTGGCAACAGTGTAATCACAGAATTCCGCACGAAAAATGGAAGCTATACCTATCCATTGAATATAACAGTACAGGCTGATGTTCCAGCAGATCAAATACTCAGCCAGATAAAAGAAAACAATGATTTTAGCGATATCAAATTCTTCCTTTCAACGAAAAATGGTGTGAGCAATACCTTTGAAGCTTTAATTGTATTTAATGAGGTTACAGAACTCAATGAAAAAATAGCAAGGGCAAACAATGCACTGGATTCAGCATACTGGAATATAAAATCAAAATTCAATGTCCTCGGTCCGAATGCAATGTGGGAAAGCCCTGAAAATGTATATCCACTAACTGTTACACTGAACTCTGATGTACCTTCTGAAAAATTAATAGATGAAGCAATTAAACAGATACCGAATTCTGAAGTTATATTGTTAACACGTGGCGCCTCAACAAATGTATACCTTGCAAAGGTAAAAATTGCGGGAAAAGAAGTGGATAAGGTTATAAATGACACTAACCTTTCATTTGAAAGGATATATAATAAGTTGAAGGCAGATAATGATAATACCCACAAGGATGACACTAAAAAACAATAATACTGAAATGCTAGGAAAACTTTATAAAACATCGTTTTAATTTGTTATAGCCATGAAGAACATCAACAAAATCTTTGAAGTTAAAAATTATCTTACAGATACATTCGTGGGAAGGGAGGATGTGATAAACGGTGTACTTGCAGGGCTTATCTCAGGTGAACCTACCCTCCTTGTTGGACCGCCAGGTACGGCAAAAACTTCTATAATTGATACAATGAGCAAACTGATCAATGCCCGTTACTTTTATTATTTATTGACAAAGTTTACGGAACCTGAGGAGTTGCTTGGGCCTATAGACATAACGGCATTGAAAAATGGTGAATACAGGAACATAACAAAGGGAAAGCTCCCTGATGCAAATATAGTATTTCTGGATGAAATATTCAAATCAAGCTCGGCAATAAGAAATACGCTTCTTGACATAATGCTCAATCGCAGGTTGCCCAATGGTGGTACTATGATTAACCTTGACCTCCTTGGCATCTATTCTGCGAGCAATGAAATATCGGATGATGAGGAGGATATGGCACTTTATGACAGGTATCCGATAAAGATCTTCCATAGGTATGTTGAACGCACTATACTCAAAGACCTTCTGGACAAAGGTATAAGCATGGAATCCGGAAAAACAATGGAAAAGCCTTTGCTGGATACGGGCGAGGTTGTAATGCTTCAATCCGAAGCAGTTAGAAGGATGGATACGCTGAGGAGCACCGATAATGATGTAATCGACCGCTACATGGAAGCCATATTCCAGCTGGAGGAAAACGATGTGATACTCAGTGACAGGAGAAAGATAAAACTTCTAAAAATAGCTGCAGCATTCAGTATACTTATGGATTCGAAAACGATTACTGGAAACGATGTTGCAATGGCCATGCGTTACAGTGCAGATTCAGAGGATTACATCCCGAAAATTGAGGCAGCCATTATTGATTCCAAACTGGAAAACAAATCCGATATTGTACAGAAAGCTGAAACCACCATGGAGGAAACAAAATCACTTATCCAGTCCACTGAAAATGCCATAAACAGAAACTCGCCGTACAATGTTGTACTTGACCAGCTTAGCCTCCTTGAGATATACATTAAAAAACTTGAGAGAATGAAATTTGAACTTGGAAGTGACAATTCACCTTACCACAAGGATATAGTTAATAGAATTAATACATCCCTGGAATTTGCGGGTTCAAGGTATGAAAAACTCAAAGGGAGGTGATTTATATGCCGGAGAACTCCAGAAGCAATATAGATGGAATACCACAATCCAGCACTGTCTATAAGATAACAAAGGAAAGGTTGGTGAGGCGTGTTAATATTGACCTTGATAAAAACTCAGCAGACAATATAAAAACGGCTGCATCTGACCTGTATTTCCTTTTTTATTCTGGCCTGGCTACAGTCAGGAGTGAAAAAAATAAGAATGAGTTTATGGAAAGTGTCAGGCTCAGAATGGAGTATATTACTGAAACAAAGGACTTTAAGCAGGAAAGGGCATACACACAGTTGAATGACAGGCTTTCCATGCTATACAGCATAAACTTCATGAAGGCACTGAATGAAAATGCCAAAAAAAATCAGCCAAGAAATGGAAATTCAAGCAATGCACCGGATCAGAAAACTATTGAAAAATCAATGGAAGGTGCATCAAAGAAAGTGGAAATGGCACACGAAATAGAGAAAATAGTTAAGGACAAAAACCCTGGAGGGAATATAGGCAAGAAGGAAGGCATGTCGGTTGAAAGCCTGATTGACCTCACGGATAAGGCAATGAAGGTGGATAATGCAGATAAGATACTCACACTGGCAAATAAGCTTATAGATATTATGCCCCGCTATACTAAGAAAATGAGGTCTTTTTCCAATACCGGCGAACTGGCAGGGTATTATAAGACAAGGCACATTTCCAATGTACTTTCCAGGGAACTTGCTATGCCTGATGAAATTTTTTACTCCAAACTTATAAACGGGTTTACTGGAAAGGAAAAACGCTTAATGAGCCCTGGATCATATTACGTACTACTTGACAAGAGTGGAAGCATGTATGAGGGCGATAAAACCCTGTGGTCAAGGTCAGTAGCCCTTGCACTGTTCAGGATAGCCAGAAGCAGGGGTAGAAAGTATTATTTCAGATTCTTTGACAACAAGCCGCATGACCTGCTGAATAGCCCATTCGACGTTGTGGAAAATATTCTTACCGTGGAATCAAACAAAGGAACATGCATAGAATGCGCACTTAAGACCGCTCTTAGAGATTTGCAGGATACAAAAATTAGAAGTGAAACAAATACAATAATAATAATCACCGATGGGGAAGACAAGGTAAACATGCAGGATTATTTCAGAAAAGAAAATGAAACAAAATTGATAACGGTTATGATAAATGGATATAATGAAGGGCTAAAGAAGATAAGCACAGAGTATATGAATGCAAAACTTGATGAGTCTGGAGCCCTTGAATTGCTTGATGTTGCCCGTTCAGTCTAACTTTTGCAGTACACTTCCAAGCACCTTCAAACCATTCATCACTGCATTAATGCCGGATGATACCTCCGGGTCTTTTAACATGGCCAGAAGTTTGAGTGCTGATAGTGTCTGTGGCTTTGAAGCACCCTCTTCCATGGATTCTGCGATTCCCTGTGAATTGAATGCTATTGCCTTTACAACATCCGCCATTTTGCGATTTGACAGCATGAACAGAAGGGCAAACAGTGTGTTCCCTGACCTTGCAAAGGTTTCCATTGAATCTTTTGAAGTAAAGGCTTTAGCGAAGAAATCAAGATTGTCCGGTATTACATTTTCATTTATGGAGTTAAGGGCATCCACGATGCCAGCACCCTTTAACTTTTCAAGCAGTTTCATAAATGCCATTACAACATCGGCATTTTCTTTTATGGCGTTCTCAATATCTGCTATATCCACATTGCTGCTTTCATTCTTTTCTATCCCTGCCATTTATATCATCCCCCTTATTATTGATGAAAAATATGTATCTCCTGATATATATTTCAAAAAATAATCCGGCGCTGAAGCGAAATTCACTGATGGTTTTGAATTGTAATCAAATGAGAGGGTAAAACCACGCTGTTCCGCATATATGCTGGAACATCCCATGAAGCCATCGAATTTAGTGTCCGAGATGACACCATCTGATTCTGATGCTATCCTTTCCGCTACATATGCGGCTTCTGAATGGCCAAGTGCCCCAACTTTCATGGGGAAATTGGCTGCATCGCCAACGGCGAAAACATTATCATAATCGGAATATTCCAGTGTAAATTTATCCACATCGACATATCCAGAATCTCCGGCCATGCCCGAATCTGAGAGGAATTTCTGCCCCCTGTGCGGTGGTATGAGCACCAGTTTATCGTATTGAAGCGATTCTCCACTTGAAGAAACAATAGAATTTTTCTCAGGTTCAATATATTCTGTTTTGAAATCAGGTATAAAATTAATATTATATTCTTCAAAGCCTTTCCTTACAAAGTCTGATACAGATTTAAATGGCAGTACATCTTTCATGGGCACAATAAGTGACAATTCACTATTTTCCCTTATGCCCTTATTTCTCAGGAGAAGGTCAAGCCCGAACATAAATTCACCTGGTGCTACCGGACATTGGAAGGGCGTGCTTGCAGGCCCAACAACAATTTTTCCTCCCTTGAATCCCCTTAACATTTTCTTTAATCTAAGGACGTTTTCAATATCATAAAAATGGTATACATCAGGGTTGTAGCCTGGAACATCTTCCGGGACAAGTCGATCTCCTGTAGCTATTACAAGATAATCATATGTAAGTTTCTGCCCGTTATCCAGCACGACAGACCGGTTTGCCGGATCTATCCTGGTTGCCATGGCTTTTATTCTTTTAATGCCATAATTTATAAGAAAATCTGTAGGCTTGATTGAATCCCTGTAATCTATTCCGTTGAAAGGTATAAGTACACCTTCAGGTTTAAAATATGTTTTTTCCGAATTGCCTATAATGGTTATATTTACATCTTTGCCTGTATGCATTCTCAACTTGTTTGCCGTTATTATTCCGGCGTTGGCGTCACCAATAATAAGTACATTAGTAGTGTCCATACATCATTATTATATATCTATATTTAACTTCTAACCTTGCAATTAGATATCCTGTGTATATTTCCTGTTTCCCAATAAGCATTCACTTCTTCCCGGGTATCTTTGTACAGTATTATAAAACTTAAAATTTATGTATATATTTATATAATTCTAAATAGTTATATATTCTCAGTTTATGTATCATTATAGGATGGTAATGTTATGGTAAAATTTGATGCTAATATGGTGGATAATTCTGAGAATGAGGTACTTTTTTTATTGAGCAATGAGGCTATAGCCAGAGGGGCTGTAGAAGCTGGAGTTAGAGTTGCAACAACGTATCCGGGCACTCCGTCCAGTGAGGTGGGAGACACACTGTCACATATAGCAGGCAAATCTGGAATGAAATTTCAATTTTCTATTAATGAGAAGGTTGCTATAGAGACTGCATTTGCAGCATCTATTTCCGGGCAAAGGTCAATGGTATTTATGAAACATGTTGGTTTAAACGTAGCATCTGACCCTTTCATGAGCATTGCATACACGGGCGTCAGGGCAGGCATGGTAGTAATGTCAGCAGATGACCCTTCTATGTATTCCTCCCAGAGCGAACAGGATAACAGGCATTACGCAGACCTTGCACATGTGCCTATGATTGAACCTTCAAATCCCCAGGAAGCAAAGGATTTTCTTGTACTTGCTTTCGACCTATCTGAAAAGTTTAAGTTGCCTGTACTGTTCAGAACTACTACGAGAGTAAGCCATATGCGTGGTGCTGTGACACCGGGTAAAATCAGGGAAGGCCAGCCGGATACAGGCGTATTTATCAGGGACATCCATGAATTTGTTTGCCTTCCCTCAAATTCATACACACTCAAAGAGAAGCTTATTGAAAAAGAGCATGAATTGAAAAAAGAATCAGATATATCACCTATGAATAGAATTATAAGGAAAGGTACCGGAGAATATGGGATAATTGCATCCGGAGCTGCGTATAATTCTGTAATGGATGTTATTTCAGAATATGACCTTGATATAAGCGTCCTGAAACTAGGATTCACCAACCCGTTGCCGGAGAGTGCTATTGTTAAATTTATATCAGATAATAAAAAAGTAATAATCATCGAGGAACTTGACCCATATCTTGAATATAAAATCAGGACTATTGCCCAGATGAATAAACTCGATTCCACAATATTCGGAAAACTTGATGGATATTTCAGTGAAAGCCATGAATTTATACCCGATACAGTGGCGCATTCACTTTCCAGGATTATGGGTTTTGCTGTGCAGGATGTGCCTGAGAATAAACTGGTGCTCCCTGCAAGGCCACCCGTGCTCTGCCCTGGATGCCCACACAGGGCAACATATTATGCCGTCAAGAGGGCAGTTAAGATGATGAACAAAACTGATACAATATATGCGTCAGATATAGGATGTTACTCACTCGGGCTCTATGACCCCTATGAAGAAGCTGATACAATGATCTCCATGGGTTCCTCCATAGGAATGGCTAACGGGTTTGCAATGTCTACTAAACAGAAAGTTATTGCATTTATAGGGGATTCAACATTTTTCCATTCAGGAATACCGCCATTGATAAACGCTGTACACAATAAGCTTAATATGCTTGTGATGGTACTTGATAATGGAACTACTGCAATGACAGGCCAGCAACCTAATGCCGGGGAAAATTTCAGCCCGGCAGGTGATGAATTGCCACCAGTATCCATTGAAAATATTGCCAGAAGCATAGGCGTTGCTGATGTCCAGATAGTTGACCCCTATGATATAAAGGAAACATTAAAGGCAGTAACAAAGGCATTGAGGGAAAATACGCTTTCTGTGATTGTTGCACGCAGGGAATGTGCAATCCTTAGGGACAAAGCAATGCAGAAAACTCACAAAATTATCACGTATGCTGTTAACCAGGACAAATGCGGCAAATGCATGAATTGCGTGGAAAATTTTGCATGCCCTGCCATATCGATAGAAGGTGGAAATATTAAAATAGATTCCAATATATGCGATGGTTGTGGTGTATGTGCTGAACCTTATGTTTGCCCGTTTAAAGCTATAGAGGTGGCACAATGAAGACGTTTAATATTATTATTACAGGCGTGGGTGGGCAGGGGATTATCACTGCCGGCACACTGATATCGGAGGCTGCAATTAAAATGGGGCTTAACGTGGTAATGTCTGAAATACATGGTCTCTCGCAACGTGGTGGGTCAGTTAATGTAGAAGTAAGGATTGGTGATGCCTACGGCCCTATTTCCCCCAGGAGAAAATTTGATCTGGTGCTTGGATTTGAACCGATTGAGACTATGAGAATTTTAAGCACAATTAACAGTGATGCCAGGGTAATTATGAATAAGGAAAAAATAACGCCAATATCTGTTAGCCTGAAAGATGCAGAATATCCTGATGTCAACGGCATGGCATTGCTTATCCCCGGCATAAAAAAGATCTATGAAATTGATGCTGGCGATATTGGCAACCAGGCAGGCTCATTCAGATCAGCCAATACAGTTATGATAGGTGCAGTGCTTTCTCTTGGGATACTTCCAGTCGATGAAAAAAGCATAATTGAGGCATTGAATGATAGGTTCAGCGGGAAGATGCTCGATATAAACCTCAAGGCTATGAAGCTTGGGATGGAAGCAATGAAAAAGATGGATGCATCTCTCTAACATCTAGAACGATGGAATGTGGCAGGAATAAGGGATTAGAATATTCATATATATTGCTATACAGACTGTGCCCGGCGGAAAAATATAAGTAAAAACATATATTAGAATAAAATATCTGATAGATGGGAAAAGCGTATATAGTAGGGTGTGGCCCGGGAAACAAAGATTTGCTTACAATTAAGGCAATTAAAATTATTAAAAATGCTGATGCCATAATATATGACCACCTTGTAAATCCTGAAATACTTGATTATGCCACTCCTGGCACCAGAAAAATCTATGTGGGTAAAAAACCATACGTTAAGCGGATATCCCAGGAAGAAATAAATAAAATTATTGTAAATGAAGCATTAAAATACCGGACCGTGGCCAGGCTAAAGGGAGGCGATCCATTTGTTTTCGGGCGCGGGGGAGAAGAAATAGAGGAATTGATTAGAAATAATATAGAATATGAGATTATACCGGGCATTTCATCCCTGACAGGGGTTCCGGAATCTGCGGGAATTCCACTGACCCATAGAAATGTAAATCATGGAGTACTTGTAACAACGGGCAACAGTGTGGAAAATTTAAATATACCTGATTGCCGCACCTTTAACTGCAGAATGTATACACTTGTTATATTCATGGGTGCCCACAATCTGAGAGATATAGTATCAAGGCTCCTGTCATCGGGCTATGACCCTGCCCTGCCTATAGCCCTGATAGAAAATGGAACATACAATTACCAGAAGACATATACAGGAAAACTTGGAGACATAGACTATTCATATGATGATTCACCCTCGCTCATAGTTATAGGTGATGTTGTACAATACCATAAAGAGTTCTCCATATCAGAGCATAGAATTTATTCAGGGAAAATTGTAACACTCTTCTATGATCTGTATGCCCCGGATACAGATGATCTGGAAAATGAAGGGATTACTGTATTCAAGATACGCTGCGCAGATGTATTTCCGGGCAATATGCAAACTGCGCAGCTTTATAGGAAAAATATTGCATTTTATGGCTGTTACACGGATATGTTAATGGATATACTCCGCTCCAGTGGATTTGATTTGAGATGGCTGGGAAAAATTGCAACAGATTCAACCGGGAAAGCATTGCTTCAAAGTTACGGAATATTTGATACCACTGATATTTCAGAATCTGGAAATGATTATACGTGGATAGGTTCCGGGAAAGAAAAGGAATTGCAGGCTGTGAAGGTAAAGCCTCTGGAAATGGGAAGCTATATAGATGATTATGTTAAAAAATCTGATCTTGTAATAATAGGTGGGCAATCAGATACTTTGCCGGAAGGAATAGAGGTAAAGGATGGAGCTGGAGTAATAAGGATTGAATATCCATATGAAGGGTTGTACAGCAAAGTTATGTCGTATTTTGGTGACGGGGATGAAAAGAATTAATATAGTCGGTGTTTTTCCTGGAAGGCCAATAAATCCAGAGGCGGAGAAGTGCATTATGGAAAGCCAGGTAATATTTTCAGGCAGGCGCAATCTGGAATTAATCCCACAAACTCCAGCACAGATTTTTAATATAGGTTCTATGAAACAGTTTACAGGAGATCTGGCAAATACACTGGCAGACAATAAGACAGTTACAGTTGTAGCATCCGGAGACCCTTTATTTTTTGGCATCGGGAAGTATATAACGGAACATTATGATTCCGGTGATATCTATATCGTCCCGGAAGTAAGCTCACTGCAGGTGGCCCTTTCCAGGCTGGGGATGGATGCAAGCCATATGGTGGCAATAAGTTTGCACGGGCGGGAAATAAAAGGTCTCGCACAGAAAATAAGGAATAAAAGGAAAATTGCAATATTCACTGATGGAAATAACACACCATCAAGGATAGCTGAATACATGACCAGTTTCGGGCTGGTGGATTACTCGTCATATGTTCTGGAAAGGCTTGGATATAAAGATGAGTCTATTTCTAAATATAAAATTAAAGAATTAATAGGCAAAGAATTCAATGATTTGAATATTATGATTTTAATTAAAGATGGCAATGGCAAAATTTCACTGCTAGATGATGGAGTGCTTTTAAGAAAAAACAATAATATTACAAAAAAAGAGATACGTGAAATCTCTATTTCTGAACTTGATTTAAATAACGGAGACACAATGTGGGATGTGGGCTCCGGATCAGGATCTGTTGCCATATATGCATCCCTGATAAACCCCGATGGAAATATTTTTGCAATAGAAAAAGATAAGGCTCTCTGCAATTTCATAGATGAAAATATGAGGAAATTTTCTACTGATATTAACATAATAAATGGAGAGGCACCGGAAGCACTGGATGGAATTCCAGACCCGGAAGCTGTATTTATCGGTGGTTCCTCAGGAAATATTAAAAATATTGTTAAGTATTGTTATGGCCGGCTTAAAGATGGAGGCAGGATGGTTGCGGATATAACCACAATGGAAAATTTCTATGCCATGATGAATTATATAAAAGAAAATAACTTGCAATTTGATGTGAAACAGGTAAATATCTCCAGGCTCAAGCCAGTATCAGTGTACACAAGGTTTGAGCCTCTTGATCAAATTTACATTGTAAAGGTGGTGAAAAAATGAGTTTGTTTAAGGTTGTAGGGCTCGGGCCAGGTGACCCTGAACTTATAACCATGAAGGGCTATAAAGCCATAATGGACGCAGATATTGTATTTTATCCGAAAACATCGTTAAACTCTGCAGAGAATATCCTGAAGTCCATGGGCGTCAATAGTAATCGCATGAGGGAATTAGAATTTCCAATTGGAAGCGAAAAAATATCCGCATTGAGCAGGGAATACGCAGGTATGATAATGAAAGCAAGCAGGGATAATCTTAAATCTGTATACGCTGTTGAGGGAGAACCGATGCTTTATAGCACATTCCTTGACATAATGCCATATATTGATATTGAATTTGATGTCATTCCAGGAATCAGCTCCATGAATGGCATATCAGCTGCAATGAAGATTATTTTAGCTACCAAGGATGAACCGCTCCTGGTGCTCCCGGCAGTAAAGGATTATAGCTATATGGAAGAAAAAATTATGTCCTATGGAAATGTAGTAATATTTAAGGCAATAAGGGCAAGAGAAATTATAAAGGAAATCATTAAAAAAAATCAGCTCACCAATTATTATATTATGAGCTATGTTTCAACTGAAAAGGAAATAATTTATAATAACATTGATGATATAAAGGATTATATGACAATAGTGGTGATAAAACGATACACATAGTTGGTGCAGGGCCCGGAGACCCCGAGCTTTTAACGGTAAAGGCAAAGAAAATTATAGATTCGACCGATGTAATAATTTATGCTGACTCCCTTGTAAGCCCTGAAACTTTCAGTGAGAGCAGGGCAAAGGAAATTGTAAAGACGTCTACGCTCAACATAGAACAGATAAACATGCTTGTTAAAAAATATTACGACGAGGGCCTTGATATAACAAGGTTACACAGCGGGGATCCTTCAATATACGGTGCGATTAATGATGAGATCCAGTTTTTTAACAGCAATGGAATGGAATATGAAATTATTCCGGGCATAAGTTCTGTATTCGCGGCTGCGGCAAGCATGGGCATGGAATTAACATCCCCGGGTACCACCCAGTCGGTAATTTTAACAAGGGTGCCCAGGAGAACAGAACATTTTGAAAATGAGGAACTTGATATTCTTGCTTCACACAAAACTGCACTGGCAATTTTTCTCAGTGCATCCAATGCCAGGGCAGTAACGGAGAAGCTGATTAAGGGCGGCTATAAAGGCGATGACAGGGCAGTAATAGCATACAGGGTATCATGGCCTGACCAGAAGATAATAGAAACAACAATTAACGGGCTTGAACATTCATTGTTTGAAAACAGGATAAACAGACAGGCGCTTATAATGGTAGGCGGGAATATATCATATAACTCCGACAAAAAATCATATCTTTACAACCCTGATTTTACACACTTATTTAGAAAATCATCCAAAAAGAGTTGATAATATATAATCTTCATCTTTCCCTATTATGTGTATCCTGTGCCTTATAAGTTCCTTTGAAATGCTATCGGGATTTTCACAGTTTTCACAGTTTTCGGGCAATTCCCTTACCAGTGATTTAATGTAATCTGATTTAATTATTCTAAAAAATACTTTTTCAAATGACATGGTAGGAAGTATTTCTTCCCCGTCAATCCTCAGTGATACAAGTTGCCTATCTTTTTCCGTTAACCCGGTGATTTCCTTTGCGAGTTTGCCAAGCGCATCATCCATGATCTTTACATCCATATGGGACATAAAATCATAGTTCTCCGTTATTTTAGCCTTCTCACCGTTGCTCGTAAAAACAATTTCCGTATCAGGTCCGCTGATTTTGTATTTTAAGTCAATAGTATTCCCTGAGGTTTCATTATAAAAACTGCAGTCAAGAATATTTTCAGATAGTTTTGCGCCTGAAAGTTTATAGCTATCCAGGTTTTCATAATTTACACTGCCATCACCAGCGATTAATACTGGAATTTTAATTCCTGTATAGAGTGATGAAAAATATGGGTTTTTCATAAACTGGCTTAGCCCCGGTTCCAGCCTAAATATATAGCTTATCCCATAACTGCACTGTATATATTGCCTTATATCAAATGCATCTTTGCCTGCCGATATTTCTATGGATGAGTTCAGTATAGTCAGTGGGTTTAATGAAAAAAACTGGTTCATAGCCTTTATGCCATTTTCAATGTACTTTTCCATTTCATGCTTTAATTGTGAAATTGTTGAAAGTATGTCCTGGGAATGTTTTGTATAATACTGATCAGTGACAGAACTGATATAATCCATAATTTTTTCTTCATTTGCTTTAAAATCATTGTAAGTTACAACAAATTCATCCATGTTTTCTCTCATACTTTTCTTCATCTTATCTATAGCTTTTTTGTCATTTTCCAGCTGCCTGGTCGTATTTTCTATTTCGCCTGATTTTTTATCCCTTTCAACCTCATATGAAAACGAATCCACAAGGTAAGAAAAAATATATTTAAGTTCGTTTAAATCGTTTTCATCCATACTCACTAATCATTTTCTAATATTTAAAAAATATCTATAATTCATTAGCACGATATGGATATATAGTGTTCATTGCCCCTTGCTGGTCTCCCAGAAGCCAGTAATAAACGAGAAAAGGGTAAAATGTAATTCTATAAAATGGGATTAAATAATGTGTGCTTCCTGCCAGCGGATCGCAATGTGCACCCTGTTCTGAATTCTAGGATGGCCCTGGAAATTGGAGTAAAATTCAATTCCGTTCTAACTGCAAAAATTAATAATATTATTGGAGATAACATACTGGAATTCATGGCTGGTAAAATTGTTGTTATAGGCGGAGGCATTGCAGGCATTTCTGCAAAGTTGAGAAACAGAAAATCAAAACTTGTGGATGAAAATCCTTTTATGGTCATGGCTCCGAGAATCATAGATATACTTCGGGGTAAAAGTATAGATTTTGCTAAAATAAATAGAAATCTTGATTATACTGGAAAAGTCACCGGGGTAGATTTGGACGAAAAAACTGTTAATATAAATGGAAAAAATATAGCATATGAAAAACTTGTCATAGCTACCGGCCATTCCCAGAAATATGATTTCATAAATGGGAGCAAGTATATCCATGGATTTTCCGGACTTGATGATGCACTTTACCTTCGCAATCAGCTGGTGAGCAGGAAGAAAATAGTAATAATTGGCGGAGGATATCTGGGAGTGGAGCTTGCTGGAGCAATGCAGAACGCCAGTATAACCATACTGGAAGCTGGAAACCGTATCCTCGCTGG
>JAJZWN010000062.1 GCA_021846695.1 Thermoplasmata archaeon | reverse complement strand
AAAAAACCAGATATTGATATAATAGAAAACATATTTCACTCGACTAACAGTAAATTCAAAATCTAGATGGAATATATATTTTAGCAAGCACGGAAAATAATTATAATTTCATCTGTTCCATGAGTTCAAGTGTGAGTATTGTAATTCCAGCCGCGCCCCTTACAAGGTTATTGCCAAGTATTACCATTCTCAGATTCCTATCAGTGTATGAAATTCTGCCAACATGGACTTCCATGCCATTATATGTATCTATTGCGTTCTGTGGCCTATCTGCCTCATTATGTACAACTATGGGGTGTGCAGGTGCATTGTAAAGCCCGTTGAAACCTTTCAGGGGTGAAAAATTATTCAGGTTTTTAATAAGTTCTTCTACATCAACACCCTTTTTTATTTCCATGTTAAGGACACCCATATGTCCTACCTTTACCGGAACCCTCACAGAGGTTACAGACATTCTGATATTCTTTCCGTTGATTTTTCCATCCTGCACTGTTCCATACATTTTTGAAATTTCTGCTGGTATCTTCTCTTCTTCTCCATGGATATAAGGTATTATATTGTCATCTATGGACATATATGGCAATCCGGAAAATCCCGCACCACTTATGGCCTGCATTGAAACAAGTGAAATTCTATCGTAATCAAATCCTAAAAGTTTGACCAGTGGCATTGCCATTATTGCAGATGTGCAGTTTGGATTTTTTACGAATTTTGTATCTTTTCCCTCCAGTATCCTCAAATGTTCAAAATTTATTTCAGGATTTATGAGTGGTATATCCTTAGAAAGCCTGTATGGAGATGCATTTGAAATGACATTTATCTCGTTTTTAACAAGTTTTAATTCTACAGGTTCAGCAGCCTCTGGAGGAAGCGCTGAAAGTACATAATCAACATCCTTATTGTCCTCCGGTGATGTGGATACAAGCTTCATGTCGCGAAATTTTTCGGGTATGCTTCCGTTCTCTATCCATTTTACAGTTTCTGAATATTTTTTTCCAATACGGGAATCAGAAGCGCTTAGCTTTACCAGTTCTATATATGGATGATCTGCCAGAAGTTTAATCATTTTTTGGCCAACCATGCCAGTTGCCCCGAGAAGTGAGACTTTTATTTTATCCATAATGGCGCCTCTTCGAAATAGTTGCTGTGCTTTATCAGATCTTCATCTACAAGAATGGAGAGTGAAAGAGAATCCATATGATACAGGTGGTCTTTTCCAATTTTAGAAATTATATCCCTGCTTATAGACGGGTCAGAAAGTCCGTGCCCTATAAACACAAGCATATTCTTTCTATCTTTCCTTCCATAATTTGTCATAGCAACGCATTTAATGCTATTCACAGGTTTTTTTGTTATGCGGGTTACACTATCTACATAAAGTGATTCCACAGTAATGTTTATATCTGTTCCAAGAACTGGCATAAAGGTTTTGTAATTAAAGTTCTTAACTCCAAAATATGACATTTTAAGGACTTCACTAAGTGAAACTTCCGCAAGCGTCCTGGAATTTTTGAATAATTTCGGGTCTGATGTCATTATTCCGGGCACGTCTGTAATTATTCTAACATCGCAATTAAGTATGGAAGCTAATACCATAGCTGTATAATCGCTGCCCCCGCGCCCGACTGTTGTTATATTTCCTTCAATGGTAGTACCATAAAATCCAGGCACTATGGTGAAATCTCCGAAAACGCAATTCTCTATTTTTCTGGCCGTTTCATCCATAAGGCAACTTGAATCTCCATAATTGTTATCAGTTACCAGCAAAGGTTCTATTATATACGAAGCATTAACCCCGTTGTCCTTGAAGAAATTATAAAGAAGCAAGGTTGACATACGCTCTCCGTATGATATTATATGGTCACGCAAAGAAGGAGAATTTTCCTGAACAACTAATTTTTTCAATTCTTCCCTTATCCCTGCAAGGGTTGATATTATATTGCTGTCAAGTTGTATCATATCTGTATGCATGTGGTAAATACTGTCAATAATACCTGTATTTTTTGTTTCGTAGGCTTCTATCAACATATTCGTTACATTCTTCAGGGCGGATGTAACAATAATGCAATTATGGCAGTCTATCAATTTTTGTTTTATAAGGTTTAAATCCTCCTTATTTTTCAATATTGATCCACCGATCTTTACAACTTGCATTTTACCACTTTCATTTTGTATGACTCTTCAGTATTAATATTTTTCGAAATCAGTATATAACGAAATGAGGGGCAGTAATTTAATATACAAAATTTGAATAAATAAAGTGAAAAATATTATTTTTTGACCATTAGGCTACCCATAAATTCGGAAAAATCCATAACATTTTCATCATATGCCAGATTATTGTAACATAATGGACATATTGTAATTACATTATCAGATTTTGCTTTGAGATCTTTATACCTTTTCATAGAAACTTTTTTTGCTGTATCAGGGAAAAGCAATTCGTCTGGCCCACCGCAGCACATTGTTGATTTTCCGCTCCTCTCCGGAAGTTTTATCTCTGCCACAGAATTTAATATGTCAATAGCCTTAAAATTATTATTATGCAATACAATATGGCAGGGTTCCTGAACTGTTATATTGCCATTAAATTTTCTGTATTCAAGATCGAGCAGGTCTGTGTAATAAACTACCGGAATTTTAAAGCCTTTCACAACTTCGGGGTAAACATTCTTGAAAATATCATAGGTATGAGGGTCTATAGCAATAATTCTCTTCACACCCTTTTCTTTAAGCAAGTTATATACAGTTTCCGCATACTCCTTGAATTCCTTTGCATATCCCAGTTCATGCAGGAACATACCAGGATACGGCTCTTCAGCACCCAGGTAATTAAACTTCACACCGGATTTCTGAAGCATGGAAACGATATTTTTTAAATCACCATTCATCTTATCCCTGAGTTGCTTATTATAGAAATGCCGTGAAAATTTAATCAGTGATATATGCCTTATCATTGCTGATGCTATGTTTATTGTTAAATTCTCGTCAATATATTTCCTAACTTTATTGATTTTTCTTGTATATGGCATCATCTGGTACATTTGCCCTGTAATCAGCATTGTGCTGCTATCATCAAATTTAATGCCATCAGCCCATTCGGCTGATTCCTCCTTCAACCCAAGAGGGTTTCCGTATTTCATTATGCTGGTTTTTATCATTTCAGCCACAGGATTCTTTGTACCCCTATTTCCGGAAGCTACAAGCTCCCTCATAAGTTCACTTACAACCCCTGCATTTACCCCGGCAGGGCATACGTTAACGCAGGCATAGCAATCAAGGCAGGAATAGAAAGAATTGCCCAGTTCAAGCCCTTCCGAACTTTCTTTTAATGCAAAATCAGCCAGAATTACCCTGCCCCTGGCGCCGAATACAGAATTATACCCATCCGGCTCAAGTGTAGGGCACACACTTTCACAGAATCCACAACTTATGCATTTATCTGTAATTTCCTCTATCTGCTTAATCAGGTTCATAAAATATCTTACCTCTGTTCAGTATATTGTTCGGGTCAAATGCTTTCTTTATTAATCTCATTACTTCAAGCGTGTATAGGGAATTTCGTTCCTTATACTCCTCGTAAAGCAGCTCATTTTTTTCTGTTCCGATTCCATGCTCAGCAGAAACCGATCCCCTATGCCTTATAGCTACCCTGGCTATATCCATCTGGAGTTTCGCCATCTTTTTTCTGCCCTCTTCTGTATTGTCCATAAATATATTCGCGTGAATGTTTCCATCCCCTATATGCCCGAAAAGGGTGGTTTTTAACCCATCAGTTCTGGCATAGCCCTCTATTTGACCGAGTGCATCTGCCAGCTGGCTTGATGGTACAATTATGTCCCCTATAACAATTAGCTGGTTGCTGTTATCCCTCTGTTCCAGAAGGGCAGAATATGCGCCTTTTCTTGCTGCGTATATCTCATCCATCCTTTTCTGGTCCCTTATCACTATTACATCCTCTGAAAATTTGCCCATTATATCTTTTGCCGAAGCAAGTTTTCTTTCTAAAGCCTCAGGAGCGCTGTCAATATCAACCATCAGAAGGTACTGTGTGTATGCAGGTACCTCAATTCCCATAGCTTTTTTGATTGAATTTATTGTTGGAAGGTCCATGAATTCCGCTATTATGGGTGTAATTCCCTGGCTTTTTATTGTATCCATGGATTTCCCGACAGATAATATGTCACGGTAAAACCCCATAATTTTTGCAGTGGTTTCAGGCAATGGCTCAATTTTTAATATTGCTTTTGTTATTATCCCCAGTGTTCCTTCGCTTCCTATCATCAATGCAGTAAGGTCATAGCCTGCACTACGTTTCAATGTGTATTCGCCGGTCCTTATAATTTCCCCTGTTGGCAGAACTACTTCCATGCCAAGCACCCATTCCTTTGTGGCTCCATACCTTACTGCCCGCAATCCTCCTGCATTGGTGGACAATGAGCCACCTATTGTTGATGCCCTTGAACTGGCAGGGTCAGGCGGGTAAAAAAAATTATGCTTTTTAAGCTCCGTATTCAATATATCTATCCTCACTCCCGGTTCACATACCACATACCTTGAGGATAAATCCAGTTCAAGGAGCCTGTTTAAATTCATGGTGCTTATAATTATTCCGTCAAAGCTTTCTACCGATGAACCGGTGAGTGAAGTGCCGCCGCTTCTTGCAGTAACATTGATTTTAAATTTATTGCATATTTTGAGTATGCTGGAAATCTGGTCTGCATTTTCTGGAAGGCAAACAGCCAGTGGCATTTTTCCCTTAATATATGAAGCATCCTTCATATAGGGTATTAATTCTTCCTTGGTCGTTAAAATAATATCTTTGCCAAGTTTATCTATCAATTCCTGGATAGCACTTTTACCTGATATTTGCATGATAAATGTAAAGCCTGCTAACTAATAATACTTTCTTATTTCCGGGGCTTATTCGCAAATATTTATATTTTCATGATGCTTAACCAGTACAATGGAATCGAATACCGTTGCTGATTTTGTATATAAGCACAATAATATAAAGGGTGCATATATGGTATTTATAGCTTCCGCCAGCGTATTTCTCGATGTCTGGGATTTAACATCATTTGGCTTTGTCCTCGATTTTTTTAAGGCAGATCTCCATCCAGCCGGTGCCATGCTTGGCATCTCGGTAGCCGCAGCGAACATAGGTGCCATTGCCGGGGCCATTCTTGGTGGATATCTTACCGATAAATTTGGCCGGAAAAGGCTTTTAATGTATAATATGGCAGTATTCATTATATTCGCATTTTTAATCGCCATTTCTACTAATATATTTGAATTTACCTTATTCAGGCTCATTATGGGCTTTTCTATTGGAAGTGATGTTGCAACCGGATTTTCATATATTTATGAATATATCAGCAGGAAACAGAGAAACCATTATTACTCATTATGGGCATACAGTTTTTCAGTTGTTGCGTTAATAGCCATTGCCTCTGTATTTCTCCTATATCACATAACACATAATGATTCGGTCTGGCGTTATATATTTGTCATAGGGGGTATTTTTGCAGCCATAATACTCTTATTAAGGTCAAGAATGACTGAAACCCCTATCTGGCTTTATGGAAATGGAAAATACAAAGAAACCCAAGATGTAATAAAGCACGTTTATGGAGAGGATATAAATATAAACCAATCCGGCCAGAAAAACCATGTAACCTTGAAAAATATTATTTCATTATTCCGCAATGGCCTTAACAGGGAACTGGTTTTTGCCTTTTCCCTGAATGGCATAGTTGGATTCATAGGCTGGGGATTCGCATTTTATATTACATACATGCTGGAAACCTTAAAGCTGTTTACATTTTATCAGATACTGGGGGCTGATGCTATAATATACAGTTTTGGTTTTGCCGGCGCAATAATTTCGCCAGTAATGGCTAAACATTTAGGCATTTACCGTGCATCGGTTATTCCCTCAATAATAGCTGCAATAGCAATATTTGCACTTTTCATAACATTCGCTGGCATTCTGCCTGTATACCTTGTTATTCCATTTTCAATAATTATTATCTTTATGAATTATTCAGGCCCCATGGCTTACAATGCCGTACTCAATGGTTTTATTCCCACATCATTAAGGGGCGTGGGCAATGGCTGGAATTATATGTTTAATAAGATTACAGAAGCCGTAAGCGGTTTAACAGGTGGAGCCATTCTTGTTCTTGTTGGATTAAAATTCAACACTATTATCCTGTTCATAATAGTTGCAGCCTTTACAGTCATAGCAGTTTATACAGGAAAATCAAAATATTTTAAAAAAGGCTATGCCTCTGACCTCCAGACTTCGCCTGAGGAGTAAACCTCCTTTTTCCATATAGGTGGCAAAATTTTTATTTTGTCTATTATAAATTCACAGGCATGGAATGCACTATCCCTGTGTTCAGAGGAAACAGCTATGCCTATGGAGTCCTCACCAACATTCACGCGCCCTATTCTCTGAATCACAGCCACATTGATTACCGGATATTTTTTCTGTGCGTCTTTTATTATTTCTTCTATTTTTTTAATTGCCATCTCTTCATATGCTTCATATATCAGTGCTATAATATCATCAGAAGTTTCATCTATTGATCTAACTGTTCCATAAAATGTGACGATGGCGCCGGCCCTATCATTTTTAACTTCATTTACCAGTGTTTCATGGTCTATTTTTTCTTCCTGTATTTTGATCATTACTATAATAATTGCTAATCAATATTAATATTTTTGATTGCCATCTTATTTTTCAAATTCACTTTCCATATCTTTGAGGAGGCATTGAAGTACAGAATGGAATTCCCCTTCGCGGTTATTGATAAGCTCTATTATTTTTGCTTTGCTAATCCTGGAGTATGAATAATAATATCCTCCCTTTTCAAGGATACTTTTCTTTTTCGTTACAATTCCTGTTCCAACAAGCCTCTGAAGGGAGCGGAATACCGTTGTCCGGTCTTTGTGGACCCTCAATGCAATGTCATCTAGTGTTGCCCCTGTTTCATTATCAAGGGAATAGAGGACAGCTACATCTGCTGGTGATAGGTCAAAGAAATATTCAAACATGTCCCTGCATGTTGCATTTTCGTCCAGTATCTGGTTAAATGAACCCATATGCACTGTATAACAAATTTCTATATAACGGTATTGTATTGTTTATACAATATAATACAATACAGTTAAATATTTCTTTATAATATAGTAACAATAACATAGCTATCAGATTAGCTGTGCTATTGGTAGGGTAATTAAAATGGAAAACAATAATGTATTTGGCAAAAGTTCAGGAACCAGCGGACCTGTAGAGTTGAATGATGGAAATTTCCAGTCATTCGTAAGTTCATCGAAGTTATCAGTCATAGATATGTGGGCAGCATGGTGTGCTCCGTGCAGATACCTATCTCCTGT
>JAJZWN010000010.1:27560-35587 GCA_021846695.1 Thermoplasmata archaeon | reverse complement strand
GTATAATTCCTGAAATCGAATATTGAATATATAATGAAAAACACTGTGAGTATGCCCAGTGAAACCAGTGAAACTGATTTTGAATGCTTTCCTGCGAAGAAGCTTAAGCCGGTTAGTATAAAGAATAGTATAAAGAAATAAAGTAGTATCATTTAGATCACCCCTATGAGTTCTATTATGGCGAAAATAACTATCATGCCGATTATCAGGAAAGCCACATAGAATGGAATATCACCTGTTTCTATTTTCCTGAAGTCTGTGCCTATGTCAGATATATCCTTCCCTGCTGAATCTATCCTGTCATTAAATTTTCTCTCTGCAACACCGATCAGGTATGAAATTGGCAATATAATCCGCTCGGAAATAATTTCCGTGTAAAGCCAGTCAAAATAGAATTTATTCTTAATTATTTTATAAAGCGGGTTTTTAGTTATATTTGTATATCCTTTTACATTGTAACGGTATATTGCATATGCTATAGCTATTCCAAGAAAAGAAAATATCACAGGTATTGCAGCTATTATAAATGGCGGGGAGTAAATCTTAACCGAACTATCCAGGAATGTATAGAATGGCTTCTGGATGATTCCAAGTGTCAGTGAAAGGAAGGCTAAAACCATCAATGGAACTAAATATATTAGTTTTGGATCGTGCGCCTTTTCCGCCAGTTTTGATCTTGGTTTCCCGGCGAACACCAGGAAGTACAGCCTGAATGCATATATTGCGGTAAGAATTTCACCGAACACCAGTAAAAGCCATGGTATTATGTTCCCTGAATTTACAAAGTATTCATATGCACCGGAGATTATCTGGTCCCTTGAGAAGTATCCTGCTGTGGGTGGAATAGCCGCAAGTGTCACTACACCGATGAGCATCAATATAGCAGTAACCGGCATTTTCCTGAACAGGCCTCCCATGTCTTTTATATTCCTTAATTCCATCAACATTACCAGTATAACGCCCGCTGACATGAACAGCAATGCCTTGAATACGGCGTGGACTACAAGATGGTACATTCCGAATGTTACTCCGGAATATCCAATTACGCCGCCCAATCCAATAGCAGCCATCATATAGCCAAGCTCGCTGATAGTTGAATATGCAATAACTCTTTTGATGTCGTTTACAACTATTGCCAGTATTCCTGCGTAGAATGCAGTGAATGATCCTATTATAGCAACTGCATATAATGAAAAGGATGCAGAATAGTAGAATAGTGGAAATAGCCTTGCAACCAGATAAACTCCAGCAGTTACCATTGTAGCAGCATGTATTAATGCTGAGACGGTGGTTGGGCCTTCCATAGAATCTGGCAGCCAGACATGCAATGGAAATTGCGCTGATTTGGCAACTGCCCCTGCAAGGAATAATATTGTTGCAAGTGCAAGTACATCTGGCCCTATGGCTGATGCTATAGATTGTGCATTGTCAATTAGATATGGTATACTCAGGGGGCTTGTTCCTGCTGGCACTATATTTACCAGTTTTGCAAATAGTACACCCATGCCAATAATAAATAGAAGATCGCCGACACGTGTGACAATAAATGCTTTCTTCGCAGCTGCGGCGGCATTGGGCTTGAAAAACCAGAAGCCAATAAGGAGGTAAGAACATAATCCAACTATTTCCCAGAACAGGAAAAAGAGGACGAGGTTTGATGAAACAACCAGGCCAAGCATTCCCGCTATAAAAAGTGACGTTTCTGAAAAGTATATATTTTTCCTGGGATCGTCCTTCATGTAGAACATGGCAAATAATGTAATCATAAGCGACATGAAAGCCACCATCATTGCCATTATTACCGTAAGATGGCTTATATAAATACCCACATCTATATTATAAAACCACGTATAGTGTGAATAAATAAAATTATGGTGCAGCAGGTATAAATATGCGAGAATAACCAGTATGAGCGAGCCAAGAACCATCACGCTGCTGAAAATTCCAGAATATTTAAGCCTGTATTTTCCTATAATATATTCAAGTGGAAATCCGAATAATGGAAGAAGGAATATGAAGTAGTATATGCTTACCATTTGATATCCCTCAACAATGAAATATTGATTTTCCCGTATTTTTTAGAGATTAAAGTAAATATAGCTATGCCAACTGTGCTTTCTATGACTCCTATTGCGATTACGAATAGTGCAAATACCACCACAGATGTTGAATAATATAGGGTGGCTACACCAACAACATCCAGAAGGGCCGCGTTTAAGACAATCTCCAGCGATATGATAACCTTCATTCCAACCTTCGAGGTGGTAACTCCATAGATTCCTATGGTAAACAGTATCATTGAAAGAAATAGTATGTAAATTATATTCATTTTTCATCATCCCCGACTATATACATTACTCCAATTATTGATGCAACCAGCAGGACAGAAAGCAATTCAAATGGCACTATGTAGGTAGAAAATAAGAGTGTGCCTATGCCTGTTATATCCTGTGGCTTTATGGCAAAGCTTTTGTTAATGGTGAGCAGATTAATTCCAATTACAATGATAAACACGATTGCAGCAATTTTCTGTGCCTTATTCTTCAACGTCCTTACCTCCGGTCAGCATTAAAACGAAAACAATTAACATGACTACAGCACCTGCATATACCAGCAATTCTATACTCCCGACAAAACTCAGACCCAGAAAGATGAATATTATTGAAAACATTAACAGGAGTATAAGAAGGAATATTGATGAATGTATGAGGTTCTTTGTGCTTATGGCACTTAATGCCATTATTACAGCTATGGCAGCCAGGATGAAGAATATGATGGTATCTATCATTTTATAACATCCTCCTCCTGCATTGTTAATTCTTCCGGTGAATATGTAAAGCTGTTCCTTGTCCTTGCATCTTCAAACTGGTGTGTCAGATATATGGCATCTGTGGGGCATATTTCCTCACATTGCCTGCATACCGTGCATGTCCCGAAATTTACATCAGGATATATATTCCTTTTATTCTGCAAATTTTTTCTGTCTCCCCTGGCTGTCTGGACAACGTTATCTTCTAACCCGGTTCTGTCAAGATCCCAGTGCTCCATTTTTATGCTATGGTTAGGGCATATTTTTGAACATAATGTACATCCCACACATGCTTCCGGTACAAGGAATATACGGAAACGGAATCTTTCTGGAATTTTGCCTTTGTCTTCCGGATATTGAGTGGTAACTGGCTTCGTGAACACATATTTACCCATGTTTAGCATGGATTTGAGGGAACCAACTACCGGTATCGGCTTTTTCGGCATTTTTATTTCTTTAACTGTTGCAACCATATTTATCACCTAATATATAACACAAATAACCCTGCATAGACCAGATTGGCCATGGAAAGTGGAAGAAGATATTTCCACCCGAGATTGACAAACCTGTCTATCCTTATTCTGGGAAGGGTAACCCATACCACGAATGCTATCAATACCAGTATAACTGTTTTTATTAACAGGTAGAAAAATCCGACGTAGGATTCATATGGGCCATTGGCACCACCGAGATAGAGAATTGATATAATGAATGATGTAAGGTAAACCATTCCGAATAATCCAACATAGAATAATCCGAATCTCATACCCGAATATTCAGTTGTATACCCTGAAATTAGTTCGCTGTCGCTTTCTCCCATATCGAAGGGGGACATTGATGCCCTTGCTACCATGGATATGTAGAAAATAAGCAATCCCAGAGGTTCAATTATACCATATGGTATAACTTCATTTGAAACGATTCCGGAGAGGCTTAATCCGCCGGTTATGGCTGTTCCGGTAACATATGACCTTGATGTTATCATAACTATTGCCAGTACGCTTATCATCATGGGAATTTCAAACGATATATCTTTAGCCACTCCCCTCATAGTTCCTAGAAGGGCATAGTTGCTTTTTGTGCTTATTCCTGCAAGTATCTCACCGATAGGCAAAATAGATAGCAGACCGAACATCAGTATAAGTGTAACTCTGGAATGTGTAACTGCAATGGACCCGAAATAGGCAAGGTCGCCATATGGCAGCAGGATGAAAGCCAGTATTGTTCCAATAATTACTATTGCTGGAGCCAGCTTATATGCAAGGTCATCCCTCTTTGCAGGCATTATAGATTCCTTGCCAAGCAGTTTAAATAAATCTGCGATTAACTGCAGCAGCCCGAATTTACCAACCCTGTTTGGGCCTACCCTCCTCTGTATTCTTGCCATGTATTTTCTGAATATGTAAATTAAGGCAACAAAGGAAATACCAACAAAAACTATAACGACTATAGTCTGGATCAGGTATGCTAATCCAAATGATGCATCATAGCCCAGAAACGAAAGCCATTGATGTATCCTTAATAGTAAGCTCATCTATCCACCTCACCGGCTACAGCATCTGTTGAGGCAATAGTAGCGATCAGGTCTGCAATAAGGCCGCCGCGTGCCATTACAGGGACAACTGCCAGATTCTTAAAAGATGGGCTTCTGGCGTGAATCCTGTATGGTTTTAATCCACCATCTCCACGTATGAACACGCCGTATTCTCCACTTTCTGATTCAACCCGCGTAAAAACATCGCCCTGCCCTTTTAGTAGAAGCATTGCTGATTTTTTGGCCTTCGGGTTGAAAAATGGGCCGTCTGGCAGTTTAGCAAGGCATTGTTCAATTATTTTAATCGACTGTCTTAATTCCTCAGCCTTAAGGAGAAATCTTCCTAAATTATCCTTGGTATTTGTTACGGGAACATCGAAATTCACCTTATCGTAAAATAAATATGGTGAATCTTTCCTGACGTCGTATGCTATTCCGGATGCCCTTAGCATTGGTCCAGTAACACCATAATCAAGTGCGACTTCAGGTTCAAGTATGCCTGTTCCCTGGTTCCTCTGCCAGAATACTTCACTGTCCAGGTACATTTTTACTATTTCTTCAAGCTTACCCTTGAACCCTGAAATAAATTCTTTGATTTCTTCAATAATTGTATCGTTAAAATCCTGGTAAACTCCGCCTATGCTCATGTAGTTTACTTCCTGCCTGCCCCCTGAAGCTTCTACAAAAATATTCTGGATTTTTTCCCTTTCATGGAATGTGTGGAAGAACGGCGTAAGCATTCCAAGATCTAATCCAAGTGCGCCTATGCCGACCATCCTCGCCGCAATACGGCTCAATTCAGCCATGATCATTCTGATCCACTGGGCCCTTTCAGGGACTTCCATGCCCATCAGAGTTTCAGCAGCCCTGAGATAGGCAAGTTCCATGTTCATTGCGTCAATGTAATCCATCCTGTCAAAATATATTGTATTATTTGCATAATAACTTAATTCGCATATTTTTTCTGCATTTCTGTGGAGATACCCGATAGTTATATCCACATCTTCCACAGTTTCTTCATTTAACTTTACCCTGAATCTGTATATGCCATGTGTAGATGGATGGACAGGCCCCACATTCAATTCTATCCAGTGGGACACTACCATCCCTCCTTTTCATCGAAGCTTACGTGCTCTGCTCCACTCTTATCCATGCTAACGTACTGAACTTTTTTGAGGTCGTAATCCTTCCTGAGCGGATGGCCAACCCATTCCTCAGGCAACAGTATCCTCCTTAGATTTTCATGGCCTTCAAAAATCACGCCCATAAGGTCGTATTGTTCCCTTTCATCCCAGTCAGCAGCTTTCCATAGTTTAACTAAAGATGGAACTTTTTCATCATCTGTTGCCACCTTTACACAGATATAATCATTCTGGTCAAAATTATGTATATGGTAAACAACTTCAAGGTGGTCTTTCATATCTATGCCAGTGATCGATGAAAGATAGTAACCTTTGCCTTTATAATCTTCCATTAGTTCAACTAGGTCAGATTTGTCAATATTCAATACCTTCATTCCAGATTTGTCGGTTTCCTCAGATAAGATTTTATACATTTTTTTCACCTATCAGTCTCATTTCTAATCTTTTTCTGCAGGGTAATCAAACCGTAGGTAAGTGCCTGTGGAGAAGGAGGGCAGCCCGGAACATAAACATCTACCGGAATAACTTTATCTACGCCGAGCACAACTGAATAACCGTCTACATATGGGCCACCCTGTATAACACACACGCCCATTGCTATAACATATTTTGGATAAGGCATTTCTTCATATATCCTTTTTACCCTTGGTGCCATTCTTTTTGTAGTTGTACCTGCTACAATCATAAGGTCTGATTGCCTTGGCGAGTTCCTGAATATCTCACTTCCGAACCTTGCCATATCCAGGTCAGCTGCCTGTGTTGCCATCATCTCTATAGCACAGCAGGCAAGACCCATAGTCAAAGGCCATAATGAGTTTGACCTCCCCCATTGCAGAGCCTTTTCAAGAGTGGTAGTTTTAACTCCAAGATCTCCTGTTTTCATTTCATCCACCTCATGTAACCTTTTTTATATGCATAAAATACAACAAACAGGGGCATAGCCATGAATATCAATGTTTCAATGAATGGTATTATGCCGAGGGCATAGAAATCAAAAGCCCATGGAAATAATAAAAGCATATCAATGTCAAATAAGATAAAAAGGAATATTATAACATAATACTGTACAGTAATATGCCCTTCTGCATACTCCACCGCAACTTCACCACTTTCATATGGTTGAAGATAGGAATCATCTTCGGCCGGAGGATTATCCTCCAGGGAAATGTTTCTAGCTATTTCCTTCCTGTTGAATTTTATTCCCCCTTTTTTATACCTGTTCCCACCGATGGTTGGAAGGACTTTAAATAGTAGGTATAAAGCCAGTACCAGAATAATTATCGTTATTACAATGGAAGCATATCCTAATATCATCCCTCTTATATTTTTACAGCCTATTTAATTATATCGAATGGTAAGAAAATATGTAATTTCCGGCATTTCTGAAATCGTTAAAGTTACTTTTTAATTCTTTAATTAGTAACATTTACCACTACAAAAATGACAATTTTTATTTTTGATTTTGCATGGTTACAAATATTTTGATAACATCAGATGGGTTAAAAGATTGTTTTGTTTTCCCCCTGAACAGTGGAATTACATTTTTCTGTGTGACATTACCATCCTTTACCAGCTCGTCCAGGATTTTTTTAATCTCATTATCATTTAACATTTTTAGTTCTTCCCGTTTTTCCAGTTCTGATACAGGTATATTATCTATTATGTAAAGCGATAAAGCCGTTTCAAAGGTATTGCGATCCCATTTTTCTCTCCTGGACAATTCCAGTATGCTATCAGTATTATGATACTGCGGCAATTGCCTGGCTTCTAAATACTGATTTCCAAATATATCAACCATCTGCACCTGTGAAAGTTTCTTGCCCTTTTTGTTTTCCAATTCTGGAATGGTTTGCAACAGAATACGGGATAAGATGTGTGGATTATCGAAATTGCCAGCCAGTGCTTTAAATAGAGAAAGCAAATTATTATTTATTAAAGACTCAGCTTCAACCTGTGAGAGCTTGAATTTCTTTGTAAGTTCATTCATGGTTTCCTCGAGTGATTTTGGTACCAGTTTTTCTATGCTTTCCATTATTGCTTCTGTTATTTTTACAGCTGGAATATCTGTCTCAGGATACATCCTTTCCTTGCCTGCCAGTGGCCTTAGATACCGGGTCTCCCCGGATGGTGTTGCTGATCGTGTTTCCTCCAGCTGCATTTTCAGTATTTTATCGAACCTTTCATCAAGCAATGGCTTTAACTTTTCAATACGTGATTTTTCTCCCAGTACCACTATTACAGCATCATTATCGCCCTTCCCAGCAGTGGAATATATACTGTGGAGCTCTTCGTCTGAAAGGCCATATGCCGGAAACTCATCCGAGTGCATTAATCCCCCCAGGCCCATATTCTTAGCAACATCTGCAAATTCCCTTCCAAGTTTATAATTTCCGTGTTTCATCAATCCATTGCATGCAGATACTCTGGCGCACATTACAGATTTTCCAGAAGCTATTGATTTTTTAATCATTGATGAATCCGTATTCGTGAACATTCCTGTGATATCAATGAAGTTTCCAATTTCATGGGGCTTTTCAGCCAG
>JAJZWN010000010.1:0-26827 GCA_021846695.1 Thermoplasmata archaeon | reverse complement strand
TGAAAATGTATTTCTAGACCTATCTTCATTTCTATCACTTCACCGTATCTTCAAATTCTCCCCGGAGGTTCTTCTGCATCAGTTCAACAAAATTATCAGGATAATTGGCAGAAAGGTACATTGCTTTAACCATGGCAGTTTCTGCAAGCATATTCTGCAGCGGGATTACTCCTGCATCTATCAGTTCCCTGCCAGTGGAATAAACATTCATATTTACATTTCCGTAAATACACTGTGAGGTCATAAAGAAATGGGTTTCCCGGGATAATTTTCTTATTACATCTATAATTCCGGTAGATGTGTGCCCCAGGCCGGTTCCCATAATAATAACTGCCTTTTTGTTGTATGATAGGTTATAAAAATCCTCTTCTGCCATGCCAGGATAGAAATATATGAGCCCTATATTTTTATCAAGCCTGTCTTTTAAAATTATGCTGTCCGATTTATGCCTTATATTTTTAATTTCTTTGACTTTTCCATCTGCGTATAACCCCAATGGCGGTTCGCTGATTGATTTAAACGCATCACGGCTGCTTGTGTGCATTTTCCTGGCCCTTGTTGCACGGTAAAGGGAAATAGAATCATCAGATGTATCTGTATGCATTGCAATTCCAACTTCCCCCATATCCGTGGATGCAAAGTGTATTGAACCCTCTATATTAAGAAATGCATCACTGCTTGGCCTGTCAGAACTTCTCTGGCTGCCAGTAAATATAATGGGCTCCGTCTGCTCCTCAAACATAAATGATAATGCGGAAGCGGAGTACTGCATGGTATCTGTTCCATGGAATATTATAACTGAGTTACTCTTTTTCATTGCGTCCCTTGCCTTCCTTGCAAACTGTACCCATTTTTCTGCGTTAACATTCTCACTGAGTATATTGTCTATGCTTTCATGGTAAAGTTTGAACTGGCTAATATTATTAACAAAATTATATAAATATGATATGTCCTTAACAGGTTTTACGGCTCCGGTAGTGTAATCCACCGAGCTTGCTATTGTTCCCCCTGTTGTAAGTATACATACTCCATTTTCCCCACAACCTGAATTTTTGGTTTCAGCTCCAGGTTTATCCCCTTTTTCCATGGAGTATTCTTTTTTAATTTCAATTGAACTGGCATCCACTGTAATATTGTAGCCACTTCCCAGTTTAACTGTTATTGTATTTTTTCCGGAACTTATATAGGTTCCGGCATATTCCTGGCCTTTATAGGAAAATATAATTTTCTGCCCGATTAACATTATCCTTCAATGTTTCTGACATATAAAAACTTTATAAATTTTTCATTATTTCCCGGGATATAATTATTTTCTGAATTTCGTTGGTTCCTTCATATATCTGTGTAATTTTTGCATCACGCATATGCCTTTCAGCATTGAAATCTGTAGTATAACCATATCCACCGAATAGCTGCAGTGACCTTTCTGCCACATATACTGCGGTATCAGAGGCATACATCTTTGCAATGGATGAGAGCTCCACGGTATCCTCATGGTTCTGCCATTTCTCTGCAGCTTCCCTGATAAGCAGATCAGAAGCCTTTATCCTGCTTTCCATTTCTGCTATCATAAACTGGATGCCCTGGAAATCAATGATTTTTTTGTTGAACTGTTTTCTTGTGTTTATATATTCAAGTGCTTCATGGAACGCAGATCTGGCTATTCCCAGTGCCTGGGCTGCTATTCCAATCCTTCCGGCATCCAGCGTGTCCATTATTACTGAAAAACCCTTGTTATATTCACCGACAATATTTGATTCAGGAACAAAAACTTCATGGAAATTCAACTCAACGGTACTGGAACCCCTGATGCCCATCTTATGTATATCCCTGCTAATTTCTAATCCAGGGGCATTGCCGTCAACAACAAATGTGGTAATTCCTTTGTACCCCTTTGATTTATCTGTAGAAGCATCCATCACAAAGAATTTTGCTATCCTGCCATTGGAAATAAAGGTCTTGGTTCCGGTAATTTTATACCCGCCTTCACATTTTTCAGCCCTTGTAGATATGGATGCTGCATCGCTTCCAGACCCGGGTTCTGTTATTGCAAGGCCGCCAACTGCACCCTTTGCTATCTCTGTTAAATATTTTTTATTCAGCTCCTCGCTTCCAAACATTATCAGTGGTTCTGCAAATAGGGTCAGGGCTCCGTCAAGGACAAGGGCAGTACTGGGGCATGCTTCAGATATTGTTTCAATAACATTGACAAGGAATGGAAAGCTAAGGCCGTATCCACCGTATTTTTCAGGTATATATGATGCAAACAGTCCCATATCCCTCATGGCCTGTATAATATCTTCGGGAACTTCCATTTTTTCGTCTATTTCCCGGGCTCTTGGCTTGATTTTTGTTTCTGCAAGTTCCCGGACATATTTCAAAACATTTGTTTCATTTTCATTAAGCATATAACTGAATAATGTTTAATAATAATACTTTTCTTATTGCAACCTATAAGAATGCTATGGCAGGTGGTTCAGTCTCATTTAATAAATCTGAGCGCACATAACTATATAAAATTCAAATTCTTTAAAGACAAAGATTACATTAACTCAGCATATGTAGTTATATGAAAGCCCATATTGTCTTCCTTCATCACCCGGGTATTTATGACTTCAGGAAGGGGATGTTATATCTTCAACCATTAACTTTCTGCGATTACAGGGTGTATAGCAAGTATGTACTTCCGCCATGCCTTATAATAAGTGGATAACAATAGTTAATTTCAATTGCAACTTATCCATACCTGTTCATGATATTCAATATTAAAATTACTGGGAAAAAGGTATTATTTGCAGGAGGTGGAAAAATTGCAGAAGCGAAAATAAAAAAACTTATAAAAGAATCTCCGGAAATTTCTGTAATTGCACCGGAAGTGACAGAGTATATAAGAACCCTGGGCAAAGGGGGGAAGATAAATATCATTGAAAGGGAAATAAGAATTGATGATATTACAGAGAACTATTTTCTTGTCATATGTGCCACCAGTAATCAGGGATTAAACAGGAAGATATCAATAGAGTGCAGGAAATTAGGAATTTTGCATGATGATCTCAGCAACCATAGGAATTCAGATATAATGATGGTGGCCAGTACCATAATTGGCAATCTAACATTATCTATAAGCACAGATGGAATGGCTCCGGCCATCGCCAGGCGGTTGAAAACTGAACTGGAGGAGGACTTAATACACAATAGCAATAATTTTGAAGAAGACATAAAAACAATATATAATAAAAAAATGTAGATGCATGAAAACTATAGGAAATAAACAGATCTATGAGAATATGGAGGAGATACTTGACCCTGCACATACCATGCTTGTGAACTGGGATATTCAGAACGGGCTGGTAAAGAATATATTCAACAAAGATGAATTCGTTTCTAATGTAAAGAAATTAACAGCCACATCCAGAGAACATGGCGTAGCGGTTTTGTATACAAAGATAACGCCGCTTCCATTCAAATACATGGCCCCTTCCAACATATACAGCTATATGAAAAGATTCGGTGTTGATGACCCGTCAAAACTTCCTGTATTTATGGCCCCCGGGTCCGAAGATGCAGAAATATACAGGGAACTGGCTCCTGAAAAGGATGATTATGTATTGAATAAACATACTGCCAGCGTATTTACCGGAACCAATGTTGAGAATATGCTTAAGGGTGCAGGAATAACTACCCTGGTATTCACAGGAATTGCTACAGAGATTGGAGTGGAATCAAGTGTCAGAGATGCTATAAACCATGGTTATTACACTGTAGTCGCATCAGATTCATGTTCTTCCCATAGCAAGGAAATGCATGAAATTTCACTTAAATCTATGTCTGCTGTAACGACAGTAATGGATACAGAATCTATAATAAATATAATAAAGAAGAAATAATTTTATTTATCAACAGCTGAATTAAAGTTTATATTTTTCATTTTTCCTTTTAATGATAGGTCCATAACTACTACAATAATTATGTACAATGCCATAATAATAAGTGTGTATGTGAATGGAAATGCCAGGGTAGAAATGGCGTAATACAGAGCAATAAGTATTATAATTGTTGAGACAGATGGGATTAAAATATCAAAGGTAAAATTTTTATGAACCTTTGATAGCCCGGAATTCACAATCATGTGGATGATTAATGTAGCAAGTGTGCTTATGGTTGCATAGAATATGAACTGGTTCAAAAATCCATTTACATTAAATGAACTGTAAAATATATAGGTAGAAATTCCACCTACAGCGATAAAAATCCCGAGAAGGAGGAAAAGTGCATTTTGCGGCGCGTTATGCTTATTTAATTTTGAAAATGCAGGTGGCAGGTAACCGTCACGTGCCATAGAATATATGTTCCGTGTTATAGCCGTGCCTATTGTATTGAACAGCGTGTAAATTATAAAAAAGTTGAAAGCCAGGAAGAACATGGAAGTATATAGCCCTATATGTGATTTTATGACAATAAATGCAGGGATAACGGTGTCTGAAAAACTGGACATGTTGCTAAGGCCGAATCCTACTACCAGTGCATAGGAAATTAGAAGGTCAAGCACACCGATGATCAACAGCATAGCTACTATTGCTATACCTATATTTTTTCTCGGGGCCTGTGCCTCTTCGCCAAGTGGTACAATAGAACCATATCCAGTATATGCAAGAAAACTTCCTGTTATGAACCCGAGGAACAGGTTCTTATATCCTGATATAGGTGTAAACACAGAAAGGGTATTGTCCCTGGATGTCACTATAATTATAATAGAAATTGAAACAACAAATATTATCTCCACCACATTTATAATTATCTGTGATTTAAACGATGGGACAATACCTTTGTAAATTGCATAAAATGAAGGTATGCTGATAGCGATTACCAGTATAATTCCATAATAATATGGTACATTTACACCGGTAAGATATAGGATAGCTGGATTGAATATCATTATAAAAAATGATAGAATGAATATGAGATTTGCCAGCTGGTATATAAGGTACAGGTAACTGGTAATGAATCCTGCGTGGTTCCCCAATGAGTATCCGGAATATCCATAATAACCCCTTGCACTTGCAGTTCTTTTAGAAAACTGGTAAAGAGTATTTCCGGTGAGGAGTGATGCAATTAACCCTATAAGGAAAGCTAATGGGCTTGCCCCCTCAGCAAATGCTGCAACACTTATGATTCCGTCAAATGTAAATAATGGAGATAATTGCCCCATGCCCTGAAAAATTAATCCATGAAGTGATATGGCGTTTGATTTTAATTGATTTTCCATATGCCCGTATCATTTTATTATATATAAAAATAAGCTAAACTATACATTAAAGTATAATATATATGTATATATATAGAAAATTAAAACAGCAAAATCGAAATATTTAAACAGCGAATTTATTTATAAGCTTTAATGGACATTAAAAAATATATCAGGTTGAAAAACGATATTGAAACTGTAATAGGAATAATAATTGGATTTGTATTTGGTGCAAAATTTGTTGCATTTTTATATCCATATCTGTTGCATTATTCCACCGCGGGCATAACCATTTCGCAAAGTGTCTATGCTCCAATTATTGCACTGGTTACAGGCATAATTTTATTTTTTGGCATAAGGACACTTGCATACCTTATTTCCTCAATGTTTCTTGGAGCGGGTATAGGAATAGCACTGTTTGAGTTTACCGGGTTTAACATGTTGTCGACTTTAATATTGATATCACACGCAATGCTGACTATGCTGGTTTAATTCTTATAAATCCCGGAACTGGCATTCCATAATATTAATTATGTGAATATATTCATAAAATAGGAAATATATAAATAAAGATATGAAATAAATTGTTGTGATTTTATATGGGATTTGTTGACCCGTTAGCTGTGATGCTATTAAGTTTGGGTGTAAGTGCAGGCTTGATTTCCGCGTTTTTTTATCAAGTCGCAAAGGGTAGAGATGTGAAAGAGTTAGTAGTTCCAGCCTTTATCTTTGGTGGTTTTGATTTTATGTCCGGGTTTGAAATGTCTGAGTTCTGGCCATTGCCCGGTTCATACAATATGCTATTTGGAGACCCTATTATGATACTTGGAATGCTGCTTATTGCAGGTTCCATAATGATCTACAAAGGGTATAATTTAAGGACTCTTTCAATTCCCGGAGTAATGTTAGGAGTGTACCTATTTATTGAAAGTGCAGCAATGGTTAATTTTAAGCTGGAAAGCGGCGATAATTTGTTTGCTGCAATGGGGCTCTATATAATGAGTGGCATATCTGCGGTCTACTCGGTTGTTTTATTTGCAAAGCCGGAAAAAGACAGGAAGTACCTTTATTATGTTGCGTTCATATTGCTTGCGCTTACCGCCCTAATTGCACTGTTCATTGGATATGAAGCCATATATGGGCATTTGCAGGCACCACCGTAGGCATATTATATATTTTTTACCGGGTATTTAGATTTTATATGTTTTATATTTTTATAATTTATATAATTAGCATATAAAAAAACATATATATGGAATCCGGTTAAAGATAGTAGATGTTTAAATGCAATATGATTTAATAGACCTGATTGCATGCCCTATGTGCAGGGGCAATTCATTTTCTAAATCAGTAATTAGAGAAGAAGGTGATAATGTTATAATTCCAGGGCACGGGGAGCACACGTATACAGATTCTAACAACGACGGAGCGAATCATGATATGAAAAACGGCATATTGCTATGCAATACCTGTGGAAGATGGTATCCCATAATCAATAGCATACACATATTGCTGCCTGATACCTACAGGGATGAAAAGAAAGATATGGAATTTCTTACAAAATATAAAAGTGATCTGCCTGATATTGTAATAAACAATGGAAAACCATTTAATATTAAGGTACTCGAAAAAACATAGAATCATGAATATGATATGCTGTGACATATATTTAAAAAGAAGTGGATTTTAAATGAAAGAAAATAGGTTTATGTCTGATGACAAAGATTTAAGGGATGTTTATAATAAAATTCCGAAATCATATGACAGAGCCAACGCATTAATCTCATTTTTTCAGGATGTAAAGTGGAGAACCAGACTTGTAGATGGAATATTCCACATTTCACAGCCGGAAAAAATTCTTGATGTTGCAAGCGGAAAGGGTGAATTGACATATATTATAAAACAGATTAAGGAAACATATGTAGTAATGACCGATTATTCAGAAAATATGTTGAACATGTCGATAGTTGACTCCACAAGAGTCCTTGCATCATTTAACAATTTGCCCTTCCGTGACAATTCTTTTGATTCAGTTATGAGTACGTTTGCCCTGCATGCTGCGGATAATATAGAAGATGTTATCAGGGAAATGGTCCGTGTTTCTAATGGCACAGTGGGAGTTATAGCAATGGGAAAATCAGATAATAAATTTTACAGTTTTATCACCGGATTTTATTTAAAATATTTTCAACCTTATATTGCAAAATTAACGGGGGAGAAATCAAAAGATTATAGATTCATTTATTACATATATAAAAGGCTGACACCAAACTCATCAATTCGTGAGATAATTAAAAAATATATGGATGTGGTAACATTTGAGGAGAAAGCCTTTGGATCGGTATACATTTTTATTGGTACTAAAAAGGATACAGAAGTCATTAAATAATTTAGAATTTTTTCTTGTCTGCGCATATATGAATTCGTGCATAAGTTTTCATTGAACTAATTCAAAAGATTGTGTGTCCTGTAAATAAGTATTGGGAATATATAATGAAATTTTTCTTTGTACCTAAAATGTAATCTTAATAAATGTTTAACGTGGGAAAGAAGTTAAGCAATTCCAGAGAGTCCGGGATGCTGATTCAACGGCAACTAAATGCAGGAAGATAGCGTGCTGCGACATATTAAAAATGGAATAGAATAGTAAATAAAAACCTTCTAAAATTTTAATAGGCTCAGAATTGCAATAAACTAATATACCATCGTGAAACTACACTATTGATGATCGCCGTAGAGCGTCTAATGGTAAGAAAGAAATTAAAGACAATGTTAAAGAAATCTATAGAAAAGAACAACATTGATATATTTACCGGTTTCATTATTAAAGAAAAAAATGCTATCAGGGAGGTATATGACACACAGATTTCTGATATATTGTTAAATGCACTCAGGGATGCTGAAATATCAGCTGACCTTTACAGTGCCCTTACATATATAGATGATAAAAGCCCTCTGATACTGGAATATAAAGCTTTAAAATTATATTCTGATGGAAAGATTGACGATTTCATTCATTTTGTTACATCTAATATAGATATTTTAAGCCTGGCCAATGTTAAAAAAGATTTTGATGAATTGATAAATAAATCACAACCGGAAAAGGCTGTAGAATACCTATCTATTGCAGGAGTATTTGATGAGGGCATATTCAAAGAATATTTTGCCACAATGCCGGGTGAGCAGGAAATCCGGCGATTAACTGCACTTTTTCAAACAAACGGCAGTATCAATGACCTTGAGAAAATTCTTTCTATATGTATTTCAAAAATACCTTATTCAACCTGTTATTTTTCCCTGGCAGATATTTATGTAGAATTTAACCAGAAGGATAAACTCAAAGAGTTGCTGCATGATATCCATAAAAACCGTATTCATTATAATAATATAGATATCAGAAAATACTATTCATATCTTGGAGAATACGAAAAAGTTGTAGAATTTTCAGATGTTAATGAACCGGATAATGCATTATTGGCTGATGCATATTATCACCTCGGCTATTATGAAAATGCTTTAAAAATTTATAAGTATATTTATTATAACGAAGATAAAAATGTTCTTGAGCGAATTATAGATATTACTTATGCAATTAAAGATTATTATTCCCTTATTAATTATATAAACTTAATAGAAAAAAATCTGGGAACAAATAAAAAATTGTTGCTTTATAAAATTGAGAGTGAAATTGTACTTGATTTATATAGTGAAGCTGAATTGGATTTAAACAGGTACCGGTCAAATTTTGGCGATGATACTGAAGTACTGGAGTTATTTGCTAAATATTTCAGAGCGGTAGACAATCAGGAAATGTTATATAAAATTGCAATACAATTGATAGAAAAGGGAAATACAGATCATGAAAATTATAGAATTATTGTCAATTACCTGTATGAAAATCAGGAGTACAGCAAGATTCTTTCATACGTAACTGAAAAGAACCTGATTAATGAGTTTAAACCGGAATATTGCAGTTCACTTATATATTTAAACAGAATTGAAGATGCCATTGAGATTATAACGACAGAGCGATCTTTACTTGATTCCGGTAGGGTAGTTGATAGTATCTTTGAAAAAATAAAAACTAATGAAAATATCAGGAAGTTTAATAGTATAAATAAGCAGGGCACAATTCTTGAAATGGTAATCTCATATATGCAGGGGCGGAAAAATTTTGATTATATGAAATATGCCGGAAAAGTAAAAAATGCCGGGTCACTGGCCGGAATCTATATACTTGCCACATCTACCAGAAAGGACAATTTTTTTGACAGGCGTTACATAAGGAACCTTCTTGACATTGACAGGTATCAGATAATATCATCAATACTTTCCAATATCGAATCCATAAAGAATGGAGAGGATATTGGCGACATGAACGATTCAAGATATTTTTTATATCCCATTACTAAAGCACTTATAAAAACAAAACGTTACCATGAAGCTTCAACAATTCTGGATTCTTTGTATAGCAAAGACCCTGATGCATTTTATTATTATTTCAGGGCGTATATCGAATTTCAGGATTCAAATTTTGGGGATGCCATAAAGCATGTTGAGGAAGCTATCTCTGTTTTAGATAATGTCGATTTCCTTGCATTGCGGATTAATATTGCTCTGGCAAAAAATACAAATGCAGAAACCTACACAAAATCTGCTATAGATTTAGGCTTTACCGATATTTTTGGCATGATTTACAATTTTGTGGTAAGCAGAAATATAGATGTTAGTGAGGAATTCAGGGAATATCTGGAAAAGATTGATATTAAAAACGTATATTTGTACAGGCTAAAAAGCTATTGTTTGAGGGACTATAAATCTGTCCTTAAATACTCTGCCCTTTCACTTCTATATGGGGGAAATTCTGAGGATGTGGTAAATCATTATTCTATCCTGAAAAAGGATAATGAGCTGACTGCCGTATATTTTCTGGAACATTATAAAAATAAGTATTATGAAGGTTACATAATACTTTCAAGTTACTATTACAGCAAAAGGATATTAAAAAAATCTCTGGAATACTTCAACCTGGCATATGTAAGAAATAGTATTGCAGTGAAAAACCCACTTTTTCAGGAACTTTTTATGGGTGTCCCATTGTCCAGTGCCATTATTAATGCAATGGAATCCACAGGGGAATGGTTTCATTTGATGGTCTATTATTACAACAGGAAAGAATTTGGAAAAGTAAGGGAAATCACGCAATATCATTACAATAATATCAAAATACCGGAGTTCCTTATAACACGTGCATGGGAAAACATGCCGGTAAAGACCTTTATGGTTGGTCTTTTCAATAAAAGCCATGACAAAATTCTGGGTGAATTGCTTGCAAACAAATTCGATGAACTGGAACTATATGAGGATGAGATAGACATCCTGAAAACACTTATCAGCTATTATCCGGATGAAAACATACTTTTTGAACGCCTTATAAATTCTTTAATTCAGAATGGGAATTTAAACGAGGCTCTCGAAACCACTTATGATCGCTTCCATGAGAAAAAGGATATTTCATCATTTAATAGAATGGTGCATATTTTCTATGACCTGAGGGATTATAGTTCGCTGGCAAACATATTTAATAACAACAGGGAATTTGTAAATGCAGAGAACATAAAATACTGGATATATTCACAGATTAAATTATTTAACTACGCGGCAACGAGAGCATTAATGCATGATTATCACGGTATTATCAATGTAGATACCAGTGAAAGCATAAATTCAAAACTCAGATCTTCCTATAGAACAAGAATGATAGTGGAAGTCACTAAAAAAGTATTTGATACGGAGTACGTGGATCAAAAAGTTTCACAACCTGCCGAACTAAGTGCCATGGTACCTGCATACCTTGCAAATGATGTCTATGAATTCATTACTAACAAGGAACCGTATTCTTATATTGATGCCAAGGAATATAATAACGAATCCGTAAATATTATTGGCAGACTAAACACAATTGGTATTTCAGATATAAGGGATATAAAAATATACCACATTTATAAGGTAACCGGGAATGTAATAAAATCAAAGAATTTCTATATTTTCATAAAGAGATGCATGGAAGGGTATTATAAAATAGAGAAATTGTCTGAAAATGGGGGTTCCATTAATAGTGGTGATATGGGCAATGAACCTGATATTATTAAGATAATAACGAAATACAATGTCGGACTAATGGATGCAATATACATTGCAGGAAAAATGAAAAATGGGATGTTAAATTAATGATGTACAACAGGAATAACGAAGGAAATGATATTATAATAGCAGTAATCGTTTTAACTATAGCTTTCACTCTTATGATCAATGGTGGACTTCGTGGGGTACCGGACATAAAAACACTGGAAATCGAAGTACTTATAGGGTTCTCCGTAACTGTAACCGCTTTCCTTATGCATGAAATGGCCCACAGGGAAGTTGCCAGAAGGCTCGGTGCAGTTGCATTTTTCAAGTTATGGCCTGTAGGGATCCTTCTTGCACTGATAACATCGGTGTTCGGATTTATCTTTGCTGCCCCGGGTGCAGTCCAGTTTGCAGGGCTCTATGACAGGGATAGTGAGGGAAAAATCGCACTTGCTGGGCCAGGCACAAACATAATAATCGGAGTAATTGCTTTCCTGGCAGTAACATTTTCTGGCATTACCGGCGTGGCATCAACAATCTTAATATGGGTGGCATGGTTAAATCTCTGGTTTGCCCTGTTTAATTTGATACCATTTCCTCCACTTGATGGGAGCAAAGTATTTTACTGGAACAGCAAACTCTTTGCAGGTGTATTTTTACTGGCAATAATATTAAATATAGTAGATGGGTTCCTTCCGGCTATATTAGGAATCTAATCTTCCGGATCAGCTGTAATAAAAAATATGCTATTTTCCCCAACATCAATTCTGTATGGAATTAAGTATTTTCTGATTTCATTTTCAATTTTACATTCGACTTTTCCTGCTCCAACCATGTAACTCCATAGATCGGATGAGGGGCTTATTATTAAACCATAATAAAGAGGTTCGTGTGAAGCTATAAAATATTCCTTTTCACCAAATTCTGCTTTCTTATTACTGTATAATATTTCCATGCAGGGTAATAAACAACTATTAGATTAGTTTATGCCATACTGGATGCTTTATCCTGCTTTCTATAATTTATAAATAACATTATCCTGTATCAGTTTATTTGGCTCCCTTATGCCCACCATCTTCCATCCGGGACTTTCTATCCTATCTTTTACTTCTTTTAACCGCTCATGGATTTTTTTATCCAGATATGGATTGCGAGATGCCGTTGATAATTTATCGACATTTCCTCATACCGTTGAATAATGGAAAGAAAAAAATCAAAGGAGATATAAAAGTTAAATAGGTTTATTTAATAAAGTCCAAGAGAGTGATTAAAATAAATACAAAAGAAACATGTACTTCCTGTGGCATTGGCCTGGTGGAGGTAGGATATTCAATATTCGAATGCCCCCAGTGTGGGGAAGAGATGATTGGAAGATGCAAGCAATGCAGAGAGCATTCAACAAAATATGAGTGCCAGAAGTGTGGATTTATAGGACCGTGATATCATGGGAGATGTAATGGTTCAGTTAAGAATTCTTCCCGAATCTGTTGATGTAAATTTAAAAGATTTAAGGGTAGCAATTACGGCGAGCATAGAAAAACTTTGCACTATTAACGAAGTAAAGGAAGAAGAGATAGGATTCGGTTTAAGTGCCCTTTTGTTCTCGGTTATCGTTCCCGATGAAGAAGGAAAAATAGATTCTGTTGAAAATGCCATATCATCGGTTAAAAACGTGAGCCAGGTTGATACCAGGGATGTTACGCTAATATAAGATGATAATTCTTTTGATTTTATTAATTTTTTATACCGTATTATTGCTGCTTATATCATCTGGATTTATTTATATTGAGTCTCATAAATATCACAGTGAACATATAGTCAATAACTACCGTCCGGAAACCCTGGTCATAATGCCTGTGAGAGGCATTGACTATTCACTTGAGAAAAATTTGATATCTGTTAAAAACCAGGAATATGAAAATTTTAAATTTTTATGCGTGGTTGATTCTGAGGAAGAAGAAGCCCTGAAAGTAATTAAGAAACTTGATATAGATTATATAACAAGTTCATATAAATGCGATAAATGCAGTGGCAAGGTAAGAGCAATAAGTACCGCTATCCAGCTATATAATAATTATGAGGTGTACCTTCTTGCTGATTCAGATATAGAGGTCAAAAAAAACTGGATTTTGAATATGGTAATGCCACTAAATCAGGAAGATGCAGGGCTTTCCACCACATTCCCCTACTTTTACCCTAAAAATGGGTTCTGGGCTCAGATTAAGGAAATATGGGGCTTTGTAGGAATGGGGCTTATGGAGTCAAAACTTACAAGATTCGGCTGGGGTGGTTCACTGGCATTCAAGCATGAACTCATAAGCGATTCTTTAGAATTTTTCAGTGAACATGTCTCGGATGACACAGCTCTAACAAAGATATGCAAGCAAAAGGGCAAAAAAATATATTACGTAGATTCTGCACAGCCAGATATAAACTCGCCGGATACATTTAAGGTGTTCGCTGAGTGGGCAAACAGACAGACCGCCCTTTCAATTTCTGCATCTCCTAAAGTGTATTATTATGGTTTATTATTTTATGGAGCCTACTTATTCCTATTCTTTTCCGCAATTTTAATGGGAGTATTTTATAATCCACTGTATTTTCTCTTCCTCATTCCTGCAGTGATGTATATCTACAATATGGTCAGAAGGCTAAAACACATAAAACCTGTCAATATACTTGGTTCTATCATACTCCCTTTTATTTATATGACAAATTTAATTGTTGCAAAACGGATGAAAAAGATAACCTGGCGCGGGAATACGTACGATATTGAAGATAAAAACTTATTATAATGAATTGTTATAATACATAATGAAGCAGCCAGAGTTATTCGGCACGAATGGAATCAGAGGAGTTCCAAATGAAGACCTTACAACAGATCTAGCAATGGGGATAGGAAAGGCAATAGGAACATTTTTCAATGGAGGTAAAATTGCAATAGCAAAGGATACAAGAATCAGCGGAGACATGTTCATGCTTGCTGTTGCTTCTGCTATCATGTCTACAGGTTCTGATGTGATATATGTGGGCGAGTTGCCAACCCCCGGACTCCAGTACTACTGCAAATCAAAGGGTATTCCAGGCGTTATGATTACCGCATCGCATAATCCGCCACAGTATAATGGAATAAAGGCAATAGATAAGGATGGTACTGAAATTGACGAGGAAAGCGAAATAAAAATAGAGGATATATACAACGGCAAATTATTCAAACAGGCATCCTGGGAGAAAATCGGGACGTATAATTATGATAGTACTGCAATAGGTCTTTATATGGACAGCATAGTCAGCATGGTAGATGAAAAGGCCATAAAGGAAAGGCGCCTGAATGTAGTAATTGATACAGGGAACGGGGCATCATACTATACCAGCCCCACAATACTGACAAAATTGAATTGCCATGTGGTTTCATTGAACGCAAATCCTGATGGCAAATTCTCATCGAGGAATTCAGAACCAAAACCTGAGAATCTGGTGGATCTTATATCTGTAATGAAAACCGGCAAATTTGATCTGGGGATTGCACATGATGGTGATGCAGACCGGTGCGTTTTCATCGACGAAAAGGGCAATTATATTGATGGTGATAAAAGCCTGGCATTGATAGTGAAACATACCATTCAAAAGGGCGATATAGTCGTAACTCCTGTAAGCAGTTCTGATGCACTTGAAAACATATGCAGGGAAAAGGGTGCAAAATTGATATCAACTAGAGTTGGGGCTCCGATTGTGGCACGTGCAATGATAGATAATAATGCATCTATAGGCGGCGAGGAAAATGGCGGTATCATATATGGAAAGCATCAGTTCTGCAGGGATGGGGCAATGACTATGGCACTGATGCTAAATCTCCTTACCCATGAAAACAAAACAGTATCAAGTCTGCTTGAAGAAATACCTGACTATACCATGGCTAAATCATCTGTAGCACGTAAAAAAAGCTGGGAAGAAATAAAAAAATTGCTAATGGAAAATTTTTCCGGGAAAAAGATGGATTTTACCGATGGTGTAAAAATTTTTGATGAAGATGGATGGACATTAATACGGCCTTCAGGGACTGAAAAGATTATCAGAATATTTTCTGAATCCCCATCCAAAAGCCTTGCGGAAGAGTATAATAAAACTTATATGGATTTCCTTGCAAATTTATAAATTTTTATACATATCAAAAAATCTTGTGATTGCAGTTATATTCCCTGCTAATCCAAACCATATTAATAGTATTCCTGTTGCGTAGATATCTATAGAATAGATGGAGAAATGGGATGATACAAAAAACTGGATCAGTGAGAATATTATTATTAAAATCAGCCTGTCTGCCCTGCCTGCTATTCCCGAATAATTTCTTTTAAGGCCAAGTGCCTGGGACTGTGTGCCCATATAGCTGGTAAGCAGTATTCCCAGAATAGCAAATAAGCCAAAATATACATTTCCATAGATTGAAAACGTCATGCCCAGGATGATAAACATATCTGAATACCTGTCAAATACATGATCCAGCATATCTCCCTTTTTTGATGAAATGTTTTTAAGCCGGGCTATTTTGCCATCAAGTGCATCAAACAAAGCAGAAAATATAATAAAAATGAAAGCAAGAAGAAGAAAATAATGGCTTAAATAATAAAAAATTCCGGCCAGCGCTGCAAAAACCAGAGATAATATGGAAATGGTGTTTGGATTTATTCCGGAAAATTTTTTCGTTATAGGATCTAAAAACCTGTCTGCCTTTTTCCTGTAGGAATCTAATACCATAGGCAGGTATTAAAAAGTAATTATTAAAGTGTTGTCTTGCCTGTTTTCTTTACCTTATGCCATACACGCTTTGCGCCTGTTATCTCCAGGAATAGGGTGTATATTGCTATAAGCGAGTTCAGGGTCAAGTATATATAAATTAATGGAATATAAATAAAATTCTGCCGCTTTTTTATCAATACAAGTACCAGGGCTACAACGTATATTATCAAAGATATCAGAATTAATGATATGAAATAGGTTCTCATTGAATGTACGAATGGGTTGTAAAAATTCAGAAGGGATATGTAAAGCCACCCGAAGAAGAGTATTCCGGAAAATGTAGGGGCGAGGACAATCATTAGGGCATCAAAATCCGTAAATTTGCTGAATCTTTTCTTTGAATGGAAAAATACCTGATGGTATCCACGTAGCCAGCGTGTCCTTTGCCTGAAATACTCTGAATATGATGCAGGAGTTTCCTGAAGTGCCTTTGCACTGCCAAGATATGCCGATTTATACCTTGCATTTGAAATTCTTATTGAACTTTCAAGGTCCTCTGTAAGAAAATTATCGTCCCATCCACCTATACTTTCTATGACCTTCCTTTTAAAGTACTGATTTGATCCAGCCACAGGAACGAAAAGGTTGAAGTGTGTCCTTCCTATAAGCGTGGCCTTAACAAGTATTTCATCTATAACTGCAAGCCTCGTAAATATATTTTCTTCTCTGTTTATGTATGAATTATATCCCTGCAGTACATCTACATTGAAATAATTCATTCCATATACTGCATTTTCAAGTGTATTGGGCAGAAGCATGGTATCGGCATCATATGTGGCAATTACCTCACCCTTTGTCTTTTCAAAACAAAAATTAAGTGCGGAAGCTTTGCTTTTGCCATCTGGCCTGTTGAATACATTTACTCTCTTATCCCTGCTTTCATACTCCTTTGCAATTTTATACGTATTGTCACTTGAATTGTCAACAACCACAAAGAGTTCAAAATTTGTGTATGTTTGATTTAATATGGATTCTATTGTCCGCTTGATCACGGTTTCTTCATTTTTTGCAGGAACTATAATGCTGACCATTGGCTTATACATTTTTAAGCCGGAAAATTGTGCTTCATTTAACTTTGAAAAATCAATATCGTATTTGGTAAAATCCTTATATCCAAAGTAAATTATAGGAAACTGATAAATAACGTAAACCAATCCTATTGCTATTAAAGCGAGCCCAATTCCCTGCAAAATATCCATTTCGGTATAGTATCCCTAGGATATATTTAAAACCTTTTTTATCATAGTTGTTTTTGTATGCATTTCCCGCAAGAATGCGGATAGCTTAAATATTGTTAATATATAATTAAAATATGGTAGCCAGAGTGATGAGCGTTGCATCCACTGATTCAGGGGGTGGTGCAGGCATAATGGCAGATTTGAAAACGTTTACGGCTATGAAAGTATTTGGAACTTCAGTAATAGTTACCTTAACAGCACAGAACAGTGTTTCGGTAAAATCTATTTATGAACTCCCTTTAAAATTTATCAACGAACAATTTGATGCGATAATGGAGGATATTGGCACAGATGCTGCGAAGACAGGAATGCTTTACTCCGCTCCTGTAATCTCAGATGTGACCGAGAAATTTAAACAATATGGAATAAAAAATATTGTTATAGACCCTGTAATGATTTCGAAAACCAATGTCCGGCTTTTGCGTGAAGATGCAGTTGAGACTATGATTACTAAATTGATGAAAATTGCAGAATTAATTACACCAAACATACCGGAAGCCGAAAAAATCTCATCAATGAAGATTAGAAATTCAGAAGACACAAAAATTGCGTCAAAAAAAATTTATGAAAACACAGGTTCATCGGTACTGATAAAAGGCGGGCATGCCGGGAGTCGTTATTCAACCGATATTCTTTACGATGGTTCCGAATATTATGAATTCCCATCCAGGCGTATTAATACTAACAATACTCACGGGACAGGCGATACACTTTCTGCTTCTATTGCGTCCTATCTTGCATCCGGAAAAAAATTGCCAGAGTCCATAGAGCTGGCTAAAAAGTATATAGACGGGGCCATAGAAAACTCATTTCCTATGGGTAAAGGTTATGGGGCACTTTCACATTTCTGGGCGATAAAATGATAGGAAAAATATCCAGGAAATTTTTTGAGGAAAATATAATAAATAAGATTGGCACTCTCCGTGATGAAGTGGTAGTTCCACCAAAAAATGGTGTGGATGTGGGAATTGTGAAAATAGGGGATAAGTATATGGCAGTTACCACTGACCCATTATACATAGATAAATCATTTGGCTTTAAGAAGGCCGCGTGGTTTGCGTTCCACATACTATTGTCAGATCTATATACCTCTGGAATACCTGCCTCTTATATGAGTATTGACCTGAATCTTCCATCCAGCATTACTGATAATGAATTCAAGGAAATATGGGATGTAATAAATGAAGAATGCATTAAATATAATATAGAAGTTGTAACAGGGCATACAGCACGGTACAATGGAGTTGAATTCCCTATGGTTGGCGGAATCACATTGATGGGTACTGGCGAAAAATTCATTACAACCGAAAATGCCGGTGTGGGTGACAGGATAATCATGACAAAAAGCTGTGCCCTGGAAACTGCACTTATACTGTCAAATACATTTCCTGAGTATGTCAGGAATAATATAGGTGAAGAAAATTATAAAAGCATAATTGGCAAATTTTATACAATGACCTGCGTGGGTGAAGAAACTCTTGCAATTGAATATGGAATTTCTGAAAGGATCACTTCAATGCATGATGCAACAGAAGGTGGCTTATTAAATGCTATTTATGAAATTGGAATTGCCTCTGGAAATGGGTTGTCTGTTGATTACAATAAAATAATTATTGACAGTGATATAGAAAAACTTTGCAATTTATTCAATATAGACCCTTTAAGGTCCATAAGCGAGGGTACTTTGCTGATAACGGTAAAGGAACAATATGCCATGGAATTTCTAACGATTTTGCAGAGTTCCGGAATAGAAGCCAGCCTAATAGGGGAAATACTTGATAATTCCAAGGGAATAAAAATCCTCAAGGATGGGAAGCAGGAGGATATTAGACCGGAGGACGACCAGCTATGGGGGGCTATCACCAAAGGAATAAAAGATGGATTAAAATGAAATTAAAAGGGCTTTATCTTGTTACTCCGGATTATTCTGGGGATTGGATTATAAATGCTACTGAAAGGGCAATAAAAAGTGGTGTGGACATATTGCAGTACAGGGATAAAACATCCACTTTCAGGGACAAACTTGCTATTGGAAAAAAATTAGCCTCTATTTGCCATGATTATAGTGTGCCATTTATTGTTGACGATGATCCGGTTTTAATGGATATACTTGGAGCTGATGGAATACATATAGGAAAGGACGATGTGCCATTTGACTATGTAAAATCAAAGTATCCCGATCATATAATAGGTGTTTCAACTTATGGCAGCATAAAGGATGCTTTGCTATATCAAAAACTTGGAGCAGACTACGTTGCTTTCGGATCATTTTTCCCGACAAAAACAAAGGATGATGCAACTATCTGTGATATCAATGTGCTAAAAGGGATTGGGCCAATCAATATACCTGTATTCGTTATAGGTGGAATATCAAGGGAAAATATAGACCTTGTATTGAAATATGGGATTTCTGGAATTGCTGTTGTCTCTGCCATATATTCACATAATGATATAGAAGACCAGGTATCATATTTTAAAAGCAAATTAATTGAATACGGAAAAAATTAATGTCATCCATATGGGAAAACATATAATATTTAGTTATATCCATATTTATGAAAATAGAACAGGCATTAATATCACAATTGATGATTTTACTTAATATAAAGAATGGAAAAACACGCCCATCTGAAATTTCCAGAGAACTTGATATTACAATACAGGGCGTTGTCTACCATATGAAAATTCTAAAGAACAAGGGATTTATTGATGACGAAAATAGAATAACAAAAGAGGGTTTTGATTTTCTTTACAACGGTTTAAACTATATGGAAAACTTTGTTCATTCTAGCCTTATAAGCATAGATTCTTCCCTTGTATGGGAAGTTATATCCGATGAAAATTTTGAAGCGAACCAGAATGTGTCACTTTATATGAATGCAGGATACCTGCATGCAGGGGCATATACAGGCAGAGGAGCCCATGGAGTTACAGTAACACGGGCAGTAAAGGGGAAATGCACAGGTGTGACTGCAGTGAGGGAAATAATAAATATTAAAAAATCAAGGATTGTGGTACTTGCAGTAAACAATGTTGAGAAAGTAGATAATATGGTTTCCATTTCACAACTTGTTAAAAACACATTGGAAAGCATGGATTTTGATTTTCTCGGCATCATAGGCGAAATGGCAAAAAATATCACTGATCTCTTAAATATCAGGCCACAATTTGAGTATGCCACAATTAACTCTGCATTTGAGGCTGCTAGAAGGGGATTTACCACGGCTATAGTGGTATCAGAACGATTTTTCCATTTTTCATTAAATGAAATAAGGGAGTTGCAGTCAAAAAATCCGGGCATAGAACTTGATTTAAGGCATATATAAAATTAATGCATACTTTTAATAAATAACAAAATGAAATCAACAATAGCATGGAATGAATAATATATACAATTTGTGTTTCCATAAAGGTTAAAATTTCCCCATATCGTTTTTTAAATCCGCATAGAAATTAGCTGAATTAAATAATATATTATTAATTATATAATATTAGTATTATTTGTTATTTAAACACGGTATATTCAGTATTATTTTTATAAGTAAATAAAAACATTTTTTCCGATTTTTATAAATATTTAAATAATACTTTATTATAAAGGTGAATTGTAGAGGTGCAAAAAATTATGGAGGACGATGAAAGTGGCAGTAGGGGTACATATCATAGCGGATTTATACGGTGTAGATTCAGAGTTAATATCTAGCGCTGATGGTATTTCACCAATTATAGAAAGTGCAATTAAGGAAGGTAACCTGACGGAAATATCTTCCCAGTATTACCAGTTCCGGCCCATGGGGGCAAGTGGCATAGCCTTGCTGGCTGAATCACATCTTTCATTCCATACATGGCCGGAACATGGACTTGTAACCCTTGATATATATACCTGTGGAGAGCATAGCAATGCAGATAGGGCATTTAATTATCTTTTGAATGTTCTGCATCCAACATCCATAGAGTATAAAAAACTTGAGAGAGGCAGCAAAATCGAGGAAAACGTAAAAATCGAAAATCCCCAGATGATGCTGTGATAAATTGCAGAAAAAAATAATTTTAATTTCTTTTTCCTTTGTATTATTGTTTATAGATTTGTTAATAGGATTGTACCATATAACCACAACATTTAATTTTCTGATCATTCCCGACATAGCCATTTCTGTGGCATCTATATATATGGCTGGTGATATATTTCTTGATGTGTCTTACAGTGTGGGAAAATCTTTTTCGTTCTCTGAAAAATACGTGGGATTATTCATAGTAGGATTTGCTGCAATCGTGGATGAAATTGCAATGTCCGTGATGGCAGCAGTTGAGAACCAGGGGGCAGTTAGTTTTGGCACCATACAGGGTTCAAATGCAATTACCCTGCTTGCATTCTTTATCCTCATACCACTGTACTATAAATCAGGTATTTCAAAATTCAGGTTGGACGCCTACGTTGTCACTGCAACAGCAATAATACTCCTCATATTATCATTTTATTTTATCAAAGTTCCATATTATATAGGATTTATAACTCTGGCGGTATTCTTATTCTATGTTATAAAAAAATCAAAATCGCCTGGAAGCAAAAATGTTATTGTGGCCGAAGAATCATACCCTTCATATTTTGGAATCCTTGCGATTATAGTTATCGTTCTGGCATCCTATAATATGATAGATGCTGCTCTTATTATATCTGAAGTTTTGAAAATTACTGCATTCCTATCATCCTTTTTCCTGCTCGGATTTTTTGGTTCACTTCCGGAAATAATAATGCTGTCTATTTCACTGAAGGACCAGAGAAAGAATGTTTCAATAGGATTGATCACTGGAAGTACATTATACAAAGAAACAATACTATTTTCAATAATCGCTTTCATAGGAACATTGACATTTCAGGATTCATTTTTCTCTCTGATATTGATGATGATATTTTCTGTTGTACTTATAATTTATACATTTATATTCTCATGATGTTCCTTTAAAAAGTTTTAATCAAAATACAAATTTAAAATCCCCAGAACTGCTCATCTTTTCTCTTAATTTTTATTAATTCTTCCATTGTAGTTTTGACATCAGGATCCATATCCTGGTCTTTCATTTCCTTTACTACATTTTCTGGCACATCAACATATAGGTCTTCGTCTGGAAAAATTTGCCTGTTTAAAGTGACTCCATCAATTGCACATGATAGTTCAGAACCTTTGTCAGCAAATTGATGGTTGACATCTCCATCCCTGAGGCTCTTAATAGTACCTGCATATTTATTCTTGCCATTTATGAGTTTATCACCAACCTTAACACGCCCGGATAGAACTTTAATGCCAACAATTACAGGTTTTGCGGCCCTGAATATATAATCAGGCATGATTACAAGCTTTGATGGTACTGGCTTATTATTTTTCTTTTCTTCTTCTATTTCATTCTTCTTGAATTCTAGCCATTTTGTAAGGTCATCTATCATAGAATAAATAACATTTCCGGAAATAACTTTGGCGTTATTTGTTTCCATGGCTTCTTTTGCATCCCCGGAAGTATTCACGTTGAATCCAACTATTACACGGTCCAGCGGGTTGTTTAATGTAGACACGTTGATTATGTCTCTTTTAGTTATATCCCCTATCTGCGCTTCCCTGACGTTGATTTTGTTCTGTTCCATTTCATAGGCTATAGCTTCAAGTGAACCGATTGCCTCTGCCTTTATTGTGATTCCGTTTTCAGAGAGTTTTATATCTGGTTTTGATTCATTAATCAATTCATTGAAAGCAGCGTCTGTTTTACCGCCCTTAATAGCAATGATAGATGTACCGGAAAGCACATCAAGTTTGTCCGTTATAAGTATTCTTATTCCTGCTGCAGATTTTATACTCTCTTTTTCTACCATACCTTTTTTACCGGTGGCAATAATAGCCTTTACCTTGGTGACTGCTGGCCCTGCTATTGTATTTAAGGCAATTTTATCGCCCTTGTGGAGCACACCCTGGTACAGTATTGTATCTAATGTCGTTCCAAGTGATCCTTCCTTTTTAATTTCTATAACAGAACCGCGGGTTGATTTGCTCTCAAATTGTATGTGCTCCTCCAGAAATCTCTGTGCGAGCCCTGTCAGAACCATCAGAATATCAGGTACTCCTATATTCAGCTTTGCGCTAATTGGAACTATAGCGAATGATTTTGTGAAATCAGTAATCCTGTCATATCTATCCGATGATATGCCTTTGACATAAAGGTCATTGATAATTTTGTAAATCTTTTCATCAAGAAAATCAACGTATTCCTTCCTCTGTTTACTTAAGGTTTCCTTGAATGATGTATCTTTTGATGAAACAAAATAAGGTATCATGTCAATTTTATTTGCTGCAATTATAAAGGGTGTTTTATATTTTTTTAAAACATCTATGGATTCTATTGTCTGTGGCTTTAAGCCTTCATTTACGTCGATAACCAGTATAGCTATGTCTGCAAGTGCCCCGCCCATAGACCTCATATTTGCAAAAGCTACGTGCCCGGGAGTATCAATAAATAATAATCCAGGAATAGTTACCTGTATATTTTTAAAATAATTTTTAATGTTTGTTTCAAGTGTGTTTTTATCAATTTCGGTTGCACCAATCTTCTGTGTTATGCCACCGGCTTCTTTTTTAGCTACTGTAGTCCCCCTGATATCATCAAGGAGAGTAGTTTTTCCATGGTCTACGTGGCCAAGCACACATACAATTGGTTCCCTTAAATTTTTTTTTGTGGTTTCCATACCTAATAATCCATTATCTCGTTCTCATTAAAGAATATTTTATATTCGTGGTTAAAAGATTCTGGAGAATCGGAGGCATGAACTATATTTTCCTCGATGTTCAATGAAAAGTCGCCCCTTATGGTACCTGCGGCTGCGGCAGAACCATCAGTTGCACCGGCGAGATTTCTGCACGAAATTATCGCATTATCACCTTCAAGTATTAAAGCTACTATAGGACCTGATGTTAAATAAGATACAAGACCTTCAAAAAATGGTTTCATACTATGAACGCTATAATGTTGCCGGGCTTTATCATCAGATACTTTCATCAGTTTCAAAGAAACTATTTTCAAGCCTTTATTTTCGAATCTTTCTATAATATTCCCAATGAGATGCCTTTTTACACCATCTGGCTTTATGAGTACTAAAGTTCGTTCCATATTATTACGCCTTTCTCATTTCCTTGATACGGTGGTACTCGTTTGTCCATTTAACATTTCTAGCAGCTCTCTTGAGGTCGATCATATTAACCCTGCATTTTTTAGAGCAGAAATTCATTATATTTCCATCTTTCCTGATATAAATAATTCCAGATGCGGGTTCAATATCATGGCCGCAAAAGATACATTTTCTATTTTCCATTTCATTCACCTTATTGATAATCTTCTTGCTTCCCTTGCTGTTTCCCTGAGCATCAGTATATCTCCTACTTTAACGGGACCGAGAACGTTCCGGGCAATTATCCTGCCCTGGTCCTTTCCATCCAGTACCCTTACTTTTACTGTTGTGGCTTCCCCGGTCATCCCGGTTCTTCCCATCAATTCGACTACTTCAGCTGGAGTTGCATCGTCTGCCATAATGCATCACTCTTTATCTTCTTCTGAATCTTCTTTCTTCTTTGTAGTCTTTTTAGGGGCTTTCTTTGTTTCCTTTGATTCAGAAGTTTTTGCTTTCTTTGGCTCCTTTTTTGCTTCCTTCTTGGCTTCTTTTTCTGCTTCAGGTGCTTCTGCAGCCTCAGCTTCAACTGCTTCCTCTTTTGGTTTCTCTGACTTGGCTGCAGGTTTCTTCTTTTCTTCCTTTCCAGCTTTTGCATTTTCTATTGATGATATAAGTTCCTTATATGCATCCTCATTTTTACCGAAATCAACCACTGCTATTGATGCTGCAGATGCAATACCAACTTTCAGTCCAAGGTCACTCTTATTTTTTACATATGTATACGGGACTTTCCTTTCCTCACAAAGGACCGGTATGTAAAAAACAACTTCAGGGGGTGAAACATCCTCTGCTATTACAACTACCTTTGCTTCTCCTCTCTCAATAGACTTAACTACTTCATTTGTCCCTTTCTTAATCTTGCCAGATCTGTAGGAATTTTCTACAAAATCCAATGCATCTTTGACTAACGATTCGGGAGCTTCAAACTTTACATAACTGTTTTCCATGATAATCCTCCTTCACTTCTGCAAGGTATTATAAACTGCAATATAAATATTTAGCATTAGAAAACATGAACATTAAGGAATTTCAAAAAATATGCATATTAAAACAAATAATTGCTTTTATGAACTACACTAACATGGGTCTATGGAATTGCCATTTATTCATGTTAAAACTCCAGCTGCACAATTCTTCAACACAGGGTTACAAAGATAGTTTGAAATCAGGATTGACAGTTGCCATTGGTGAAATAAATAAAGTGACCATAGAAATTATATGGAAATTTAAAATAGGTCATATCCAGGGAATAAAAATGTAAGTGGTACTAATAAATAGGAAGCATTATATTCCAATTTATTTAATGTCTAACCACTGGATATATTTCAACCGGTATCTCTATCACGGGATCAACGAAATGACGGAAATATATGTGTAGTAATATAAATTTTATGGTATTTTGATGCTAAATTCTATATACTTAACGATATTCCACCTTTATGAGTGAGAAAACTGATGTTATCGCAGCATCGATGATTGGCACAATAATAGAATGGTACGGTATTTTTATTTTTTCATCCGGAGCCATATACATAGCACATACATTTTACCCCCATGTGACTGTGGCCGAAGGAGTTCTGCTAACACTCCTCACATTTGCACTTGGATTTGTTACAAGGCCAGTGGGTGCATATGTATTCGGACATTTCGGAGACAGGCTTGGAAGAAAAAAGATACTTTTGTTAACACTGTTGATATCAGGAATATCCACCGGGCTTACCGGATTGATTCCTTCTGAGGCGAGCATAGGTGTATTTGCCATAGTATTGCTTGTTATTCTAAGATTGGTATTAGGATTTGGATTGGGTGGCGAATGGGGTGGAGCTATGCTTCTTACACTTGAAACATTCAAGAAGAGAAGAGGATTCTACTCTTCCTTTGTCCAGTCAACAGTTGGTATAGGTTTACTCCTGGGAACAGCAATATTCCTGCCACTTGTTGCATACACACCACATTCTTTTATGTATTCAATCGGGTGGAGAATTCCATTTGTGGCCAGTTTTGTTATAGTTGTTATCGGAGTATTTATAAGACTGAAGGTCAAAGAGACGCCGGTATTCGAAGCGGAAAAAAAGAAGAACAGGATTCTAAAATCGCCCGAGAAAGAGTTGTTTACCAGACACTGGAAGAAGATAATTGCAGGTACACTACTTGCAGGTTCCTCCGGCAACTTTTTCTACTTTGCAATATCACTTCTTCCTGTTCTCT
>JAJZWN010000061.1 GCA_021846695.1 Thermoplasmata archaeon | reverse complement strand
TCACCAAAAAGATGCGGCCACCTCAATGGAAAGGAGGTTATATCCAGGGATAACATGGTTGAAAAAATCAGGGCAGCAAATGCAGCAAGAAAGAATGCTTTGATAATTGCAAGGACGGATGCAAGGGCTGTAACTGGCATGGAGGATGCCTTATCCAGGGCTAAAACATACATAAAAGAGGGCGCGGACATAATATTTCCCGAAGCCCTGACAGACCGCGATGAATTCAAATATTTCGCAGACAATACAGACTTTCCATTGCTGGCAAATATGACCGAATTCGGAAAAACGCCATTTATAAAAGCAGGAGAGTTTCAGGAAATGGGGTACAGAATAGTTATTTTCCCGGTTACATTGTTTAGAATCGCTGCAAAGGCTATGGATTTAGCACTTGATGCACTCAAAAAAGATGGAAACCAGGAAAAGATTATTGATCAAATGATGACCAGGAAGGAGCAATACGAAGTTATAAACTATGATTTTTATCAGGATTTTGATAAGAATATATCAGATAAACCCTCAAAGGCGAACGATCAATAAAAATTTAAAACCATCTACAAGGCTCCATTATATATGGAGATATATTTATCCGGTGTTGTATATTTATTTATAAAAAATAGCAAAGAATATTATTAATTCATTTATGAAGGTCTATGCCTAAGTTATATTTAATCGGTATCGGGCCAGGCAGCAATGGGGAAATTACAGGTGACGCCATAGAAAGCCTGAAAAACTCAGATATTATTATGGGATATAGCAAATATATAGAGTTAATTGAAGAATTTGTAAGCGATAAGGAAATAGAATCAGGCCCTGTAACGGACGAAATAGGCCGTGCAAATAATGCAATAAAATATGTAATGTCAGGAAAAACTGTATCTATTGTTTCCAGCGGAGATTCAGCCATATATGGCATGGCAGGCATCGTTTTTGAAATTATTGCATCACATAATTACAGAATTGATTTGCAGATAATTCCTGGCATTACAGCATTAAGTTCTGCAGGGTCGTTGCTGGGAGTTCCTTTTATGAATGATTTCTGCTCCATAAGCCTTAGCAATAAATTGACGCCTGAGGATGTTATACTTAAAAGAATACACGCTGCTGGTGCCGGTGATTTTGTCACTGCTATTTATAACCCCGTGAGTTTAAAAAGAACAGAACTTATAAAGAAAGCAAGGGAAATAATGCTGGGATATAGAAATAAAGACACACCTGTGGGTTTGGTGACAAATGCCTACAGGAAAGAACAGAAAGTAGAAATATCCACACTTGGGGACTTCCTGCAATCTGATATTAATATGTTTACCCTGGTAGTAATTGGCAATTCAAGTACATACGTATATGGAAAATACATGATAACTCCGAGAAATTACGATAATAAGTATAGCATCTAGGAGCGGCATTCAAAGCTGTTAATAGAAATTACTATGTAATGAATTTATAAGTTATCTGGCCTATGCGAGGTTTCCATTTCAAATATATATCCAGATTGAAATCCATAATCAGGTTGCAATTTTATAAAAGGCGCAATTGTTTCCGGGGCGCATGTTGATCCTTCATCAGTATATTTGAATTCATCCCCACTTAATACGGTATAGTATAGCATTCTTCCAGTATGAAGGTAAACTTGCCTATTTCCCTTAGAATAAACAGTCTCATGCACACTATCAAACTTCCATTCCTTATTGGCATAATTTCCTCCATGAGAATATGATTTTTCAAAGCCAGATATATCTATCCCTCCGGAAAAAAAGAAATATTTATCAACAACAGATAAACCGAAAGATTCCATAAGCCTGATAGATGGGATATTATTTGTTTCTACCATACATCTGAGCGACTTATAACCATTGTTTATAGCATGATCAAGTGCGAATTTGAGAAGTTTTGTTCCCACATGATTCCTGCGTGATTCTGGCCCGACTCTCAATCCACTGAACCATAATGATTTGTCAGCGAGTGGCTCCAGTTTAATAAAACCATCGATTTCCTGCGAAATATGTACGTAAACGTCACGTCCATCCAGATAAGATCTACCAAATTCCATGTTAATGTAATCATCATATCCTGCCCTTGCCGAAATGGAACTTATGGATTCCCAGTCATCTATATAGGCTTTCCTTATCATGGTGGATTAATTTAAAGGCATTTAAATATACTTTCTATTTTGACCTGTTGTTCCGGGAAGCATTATTACCCCCTACTTTTGCTTCACCATTATCACCAGAAGGCGTTCTGAAGAGCGACGCTATACCTGCAATAATAGATGCTCCAAAACCTACGTAGAATACGTCGTGCATAGATGTCATGAAAGCCGTGGCTATAGTTTCAGGGAACCATATATTGCCTGAAATAGTGTCCATGACTCCGGAAGGGAGACCTGAAATAACACTTGCCGGTACTGTAGAGATAACGTCCTTTACAGTGTTTAGCCCGAGAAATGTGGAAAACAATATTTCCGTAGGTGGGATGTTATTGAAATACTGGACAAGGCTCTGTGCATTTTCTGAATTTAATCCATGTGTGATTGAACCTGGATATGTTAAGGAAAGCCCCAGCAACAATATTGAGAAAAATGCCCCTATGCTTGCCGCGTATCCGGTATTTCTCATAGTATTGAGTATTCCTGATGTAGCACCCCTTTCATCTGCCGGGACAGATGACATAGCTACGGTTAAATTGGGAACGTTAAATATGCCATACCCGATTCCGAAAATACTTATTACAATGGCGAGGAAAACATAGGAAAAGTTATACGTTAATGTAACCAGTGCAAGGAGGGCAAAGCCAGATATGAAAAGCCCTATTGTAGTGAGCCACCTCGCATCGAACCGTTCTGCAAGTTTACTGGAAAGAACTCCGAATATGCCCATAAATATTGGCAGTGGCAGCATATATATGCCTGCCCATAGAGGTGTTACTGCATACCTGTATCCACGTATCGGGAGCCAGATTCCCTGAAATATGAGCGTGAGCATATACATTAAGCCCATCATGGTCATCGCTGAAACAAATGCTGTAAATATGCTTATGCTAAAATTTCTTGATTTGAATAACCGCATATCAAACATGGGACCTTTTACCCTGTTTTCTACAAATGGGAACAGAACCAGCATTATCGCCCCAATTGCAAGGGCTGATATCACAAGCGGGTTGGTCCATCCCATGGGATTATTCTTATAGGGAGTTATGCCATATGTTACCCCGAGGAGCAATATGATAAGGCCTACAGCAAAGAGTATATTGCCCGGGATGTCTATATGCCTTGCAGCCCTTTCCCGGACGTCCTTCAGTTTAAGGAATGACCATAAAGTACCGAATACGCCTATTGGTATACTTATAAGAAAAATGTCCCTCCAGTATATGGTTGACAGGATTCCTCCCAGGACCACACCAATGCTCACTCCGGAAACTGCAGCCACACTGTTTATGGAAATTGCAAAACCACGTTCTTTAGGTGAAAAGTTATCTGTGATTATGGCAAATGTGTTGGCCATTATGAATGCCCCACCCACAGCCTGGACAATCCTGAATATTATAAGTTCCAGAGCCACGGTGTATCCTGTTCCCGGTGCTATATAAAGCAATATTGAACCTATGGTAAAAATTAAAAAACCAAGATTGAATATTTTTACCCGTCCAAATATATCGGAAAGTTTTCCAATACTGACGAGAAGTACAGAGAGAACTATCATATAGCTCATGATAAGCCATAAAAGATAGGGAAATGAACTGGCCTGCATAGGATTTAAATGAATGCCGACAAAAATTGATGGAAGTGCTACTATAATTATGCTGGTGTTTATTGTGGCCATTAATTGTCCTATAGTTGTGTTGCTGAGTGCAATCCATTTTTCCTGCATCAGTTTAAAATTGCAATACATTATATAAATATTATTACTAAACTATTTATTACTAAATTGTATAATCACGTTGGTTCATTTTGTATCTGCTACCAGTTTAATACGGCATATTAATTTATAAATAATACATTATCAAACATGGAAAATATCGTTCCGTTCAAAACTGAAAATACATACCTGGCAACAGAATTCATGATGAAAGACCCTTACAAAAATACACGGCTCGTTTCATTGCTGGAAGATTATCCAGATTACTCAAAGATAATATATGACAACGGAGTAATAAAAGGGATCCTTTCAGTTGACCCTGTACACGATGAAATGTGGTTCTATGGAAACAGTAAATCTCTTAAGGCAGTTATAGGAAATATTGAAATTAAAAGCAACCAGGTTCTGTACATAGATAAAAAGAACCTGGATATAATACAATCCAGGTTTAGTGTTGAATATTCTGGTTTACTGGTAATGAGGCTTAAAATCAGGGAATATGAGGGCACAACAGTTGCAGATGGCGTAGAAAGAGATACTGGAAGCACCGGAAAAGAGGATAGGCATAATAATATTTTCATTAAACGCAAAAACGGTGAGATACTAGGCTCTGTAAAGGTGCTTTCATTAAATATTAAGTCATGCGCTATAGGATGCCTGCATTATAAAGATGGTTACGAAGTGTCTATTTATGATATAATATCCTCTATAGCCAATATATATAAATCGCAGACCGAAAATATTGTTATATATGCGCCATACCAGGAAAAACTAAAAGATGGGCTATTAAAATTGGGATTTATCAATTCAGGTGAATTATTGAAACTATATAATATTGCCCCTCACCAGGCCAAATAATAAAATTGTGCAGGGTAATCCGGCAAAGCACACAAAAAATATCATTCCATTATATTCTCTAAACATAGATTTATATAAAGTTGTGAATTTTCCAATGATATGAAGTATGATGTAGTTGTTATAGGTGCGGGAATAACAGGGTTGAGCTCTGCTTACCATCTCAAGAAAAAGGATTCGTCACTTAAAATTCTTGTGGTGGACAAGTTTAAGACTTTTTCACAGGGAAATACAGCAAAAAGTGCAGCTGCATTCAGGGATTTCTTTACTTTGAGGGAAAATCAGGTTATGGCACAGACTGCCATAAATTTCTATAAGCATTTACAGAACGATATGGATGTCGACCTGGGGATGAAATTTACCGGCTACCTATTCCTATTCGACCATGAAAAAGCCAGGGATTTTATATCAAAATATCCTCATTCACGTTTTGTAGACGAAGACCTTTCGGAAATTTTTAATTTAAATATAGATAAGGACACAAGGGAAGTCATGGGTATAGACTCAATTAAATCTGCTGTCATAGACGAAAATGCAGGCATTATAGAACCAGACCTCCTATCAAAATGGTACTACGACAGGCTTCTGGAAATGGGTGTTAATTTCATGTTCAATACATTTGTAAAAAAACTTGTTCTTGCCCCTGACACGTCTTTAAATTATCCAGGAGAGCCATTTAACTGGCAGAAATCGGAAATAAAATATGCTGAGACCGATAAGGGAATTCTGGAATCTGATTTTTATGTGTTATGCACAGATGTCTGGACAACCGCATTACTGAATCCTGTAGGAATAGATTCACATCTCAGGCCTAAAAAGCGGCAGATATTCCAGATAACCTCACCGGGAATACAGAAACTTATCGGCAAAAATATTTTTAACGATTCCGGTGTATTTCCATTTACAATATTCCCTACTGGCGTATACATGAGGCCCTATCCCCAGGCTAATTCATTCTGGACAAGTCTTGCAGATGAACTTAACAGAGATTTTTCATTTACTGAAAATCCAGAACCTGAACCGGATTTTTATACATACAACATAAAGCCAATACTGGACAATTATTTCCCGGCATCTGAAGACTCAAGGATCACCGCATCATGGGCAGGATACTATTCATACAACACCATAGATTTCATGCCATATATATTCAACGAGATCAATTTAATTGTGGTTTCCGGTTCTACCGGTGGAGGAATTATGAAGGGGGACTCAATAGGAAGAATCGTGGCAGCAAGATATGACCATAAAAACACCACAACACTTTATGGAGGCAAGAAGATTAATAATACATACACTGGAAGGTACAGAAGCACAAAGATCGAGGATATGGTGCTCTAATTTTCCCCTATTATAAATGAATCCTAACCTTTAATACTCGTCTTTTTTTATTATAAACTGGTTTATTAAAATAAGAAAATGCAAGTGAATTTAATACTATGAACTGAAGGCACAGGAGGTTGTGCTTTAAAATTCTACGGGCAATCGAAAATTATCATTTTGCTAACAAATTTTAATGCTTTAAAGATTTTAGTATAAAGCTATATGTACAGTGACTTTTGCCAGCGAAACAGAAAATAATTAACTCGCTGGAGCAGTTCGGATTACCACGAATCCAGAAACAGCCGCGTTATGTCATCCCTGCTGGCATCCGCTGGATTTGTTACAATTCCCGTGGATTCCGATGCCAGGCTCACAAGCTTATCGAGATTATTCCGGAATGCTTTTTCGTCTATCCCTGTTTCAGATATCCTGATAGTTTGCCCCAGAGCTTTGAGTATAATAACTATGGATTCGTACAGTGTTTTCCCTCTATACATTTCAGGAATTAAGAGGTTAAGCCTCTGATACTTCTCCCCGGCTGCCGCATAATTAAATTTAATTACTCCTGGAAGAAATATGCCAACAGATTTTCCATGCGCCACATGAAACATTGCACCTAGAGAATGGCCCAGAGCATGCGCTAGCCCTATCTGGGAATTTGAAAATGATAATCCTGCCATAGATGCCCCTATATGAACATTATTTCTCAACTCCAGATTCTCCGGATCTTTCACCAGTTTAACTATTGACGGAATAATTAGTTCAATGGCCTTCTCAGCCATGGCATCGGAATATGGATTGTTCCATCTGCTTGTGTAACCTTCTATGGCGTGTGTGATAGCATCGGTTGCAGTATTTATTGTCTGGGTTTTTGGCAGTGATTTAACCATCTGCGGGTCAAGTATTGCATAGTCAGGCATTATTTCCGGTGATGCCAGCTCATCTTTCCTATTTTCCATTTCATCTGAAATTACTGCAGCCCAGGTACATTCCGAACCGGTGCCACTGGTTGTGGGAATCGAAATTAATTTGCTTTTCTGCCTCAAATTCAGTTTAACAAGTGGTGTAACATCATAAAATTCGAGATCCGGGCGTTCATACTTAAAGAATAATATTTTTGAACTATCTATAACAGAACCGCCTCCTACAGATATAAAATAATCCGGTTTGAATTGATTTATCTCATCCAGGTGTTTTGCAATAGCTCTGTATTCCGGCTCTTCCGGGATATCATCAATTATTAATAATTCTGTTCCATGCAGGTTCTTTATTACTAGGTCTACAAGGCCTGCTTTTCTGATATTTTTATCTGAAACTATAACAGCTCTTTTTATTGACAATGATTCCAGAAATCCTAATGATTCATCACCAAATATTATCTGCGGCGACCTAAAAAACCACATATAAATCGCCTCTTTCTGAATTGTTGTTATTATTATAGATTTTTTCCGGCTTTACGTTTATAAATTCCCACATAAAAAAATATTATGTATCTGTATATTAATATTATTATGGGTACATTAACCCTTTATCTGAAATAATCCGTTGCCATCTGTTCTCCACCCGAGTCTATTG
>JAJZWN010000060.1 GCA_021846695.1 Thermoplasmata archaeon | reverse complement strand
TATACATTAAATTTATTTATAATCTGCCGATTACAACAGGATGATAATTCATAATACACTTGGCCAGAAAGATGAGGATTTCAAACCTATGCATCCAGGCAGAATTAATATGTTTGTTTGCGGACCCACAGTATATGACCATTCGCATATAGGCCATGCCAGGACAAATATATTCTTTGACGTTATAGCAAAGTATCTCAGGGCCAGAGGATATTCTGTATTTTACCTGCAGAATATTACAGATATAGATGATAAAATTATTAACAGGGCAGCTGAGGAAGGCAAAAAATACAGCGAGGTTGCTGATCATTACTTCGAAGAATATAAGGAAATTATGGGCAAACTGAGAATAGACAGTATCAATTACTACGCAAGGGCAAGCCTGTATATAGATGAAATTATAGGTCAGATCAAAAAAATTATGGAACACGGGTACGCATACGAGACCGCTGATGGTGTATACTTCAATGTAAGGAAATTTTCTGATTACGGTGAATTATCAAATCAGAATATGGACCAGATCAGGGAGAATGCCCGGGGCGTTATAAAGGAAGAAAAAAAGTCCCCTGAAGATTTTGTTCTCTGGAAAAAGATGAAGCCAGGTGAACCATTCTGGGAATCTCCATGGGGAAAGGGTCGCCCGGGCTGGCATATAGAGGATACAGCTATAACAGAGGCATATTTTGGCTCTGAATATGATATACACGGCGGTGGAAACGACCTTATTTTCCCGCACCATGAGGCAGAAATTGCACAGATGAGGTCTGTAAGTGGAAAGAGATACCTTGCTAGGTACTGGATCCACACAGGCATGGTAAACATTAATAAGGAAAAAATGTCCAAATCATTAAAGAATTTTATCCAGACAAAAGACATACTGAAGAGCTATAAACCGGAAGAATTGCGGTTTGCCATGATTAATTCCAATTACAATACAGTTATAGATTATTCCGCGCAATTAATGGAAAGCTCAAAGGATGCAGTGGAAAGGATTAACATATTTTATAACAAAATGAAAGAGCTTAATTCTATGGAAGGAAGTTATAATATAGATGCAGAGGAAATTATAAACCATTTCAACGCTGTTATGGACAAAAATTTTGATACCAGGTCACTTATCAGGGAATTTCTTGCTTTTATTTCAGATGCAAATAAGAACATGGAAAATATTTCATCTGCTGCTGCTTCTAAACTTATACATATTGTGGAATATGTAGACTCATTTCTCAACATAATCTACAGGAAGCAGAATCAGGAATCAAATATTATGGATATTATAATAGACATAAGAAACCATGCAAGATCACAGAAGGACTATGCAATATCGGATTACATAAGGAAGAAACTGGAGGAAAATAATATCTACATAGAGGACAATGGAAATAAAACGATCTGGTGGATAAAGAATTAATATATATTACCTATAACAGTAAATAATGGATAAAACTAAAAGTTGTGTTCTTGTTGTGGACATGATCAATGATTTTGTTACAGGGAAGTTTGGAAACAGTAATGCAGTTGAGAGTGTAAAACTTGCAGAAATAGCATTAAAACAGCTAAAGGGCAATATTCCCATAATATTCGCAAAGGATTCTCACATAAAGAATGACCCGGAATTTAAAGTATGGGGGGAACATGCCATAGATGGAACATGGGGCTCTGAAATAGTTGATGCGCTAAAGCCATTTCCTGACTATATTCTAAAGAAGCGCCATTACGATGCTTTTTTCGATACTGATCTCGATTCTCTCCTCCGTGCATCAGGCATAGCCAATATTTACATTTTCGGAATAAGCACAGATATATGCGTTGAGCACACATGTGCAGCTGCATTTTACCGTTATTATAATGTGAAAGTTATCTCTGACCTCTGCGCTTGCATTGATAACTCACACCAGATTTCCGCCTTAACCAACATTAAAATAAATTATGGATATACACATATAAATTCAGAGGAACTATTAAAAGAGGTTATATAAATGAACAGGTTCACCATGGCAAACGACTCGGATATAATGAATGGATCGGTCACCGATGTGTATTTTGAAAAAACTATGGAATATCTCACCATGCTTAAGAAAAATCCCTATGTAACAATGGAGGTTACAACACAGTCATCAGCATATGAATATATAAATTTCACAGGGCTTAACGACGTACTGCCATTGCTTGAATCCCATAATGTGGATGTATATGCAATTCCGGAGGGTACAGTATTGAAGCCAAGGGACATAAATGGAATTCCGGTTCCCTTTTTAAGAATATCCGGGAAATACTTAGATTTCGCTGAACTTGAAACACCCCTGCTTGGATTCCTCTGCCAGGCATCGGGAATATCATCCTATTCGTCACTGCTTAAAAAATCACTGGGCAATATACCATTTATATCATTTGGCATAAGGAGAATGCATCCTGCTATATCACCAATGATAGACCGTTCATCATATATTGCCGGTGCTGCAGGCGTATCCGGAGTACTCAGCTCTAAACTTCTGGGCATCAAACCATCAGGTACAATGCCACACGCACTCTCATTGATCCTTGGAGACCATGATGCGTGGAAAGTACAGCATGACAATGCAAGTTTCAGGGTATTTCTTATAGACACATTCATGGATGAAAAATTTGCCGCAATAAAGGCAGCAGAGGAATTCCCAGACATTGATTTTATAAGGCTTGACACACCATCATCCAGGCGTGGGAACTTCCCCAACCTTATAAGGGAAATACGGTGGGAGCTAGACATCCGCGGCCATAAAAATATTAAAATTATGGTATCAGGCGGAATAAAGCTTGAAGATATACCTGAACTCATATCGGCAGGCGTCGAGTCATTCGGAATAGGCACATCCATATCATCCGCAAAACCGGTCGATTTTGGAATGGATATAGTAAATATAGATGGCACCGATATAACAAAACGTGGAAAATTTTCAGGAATAAAAAACGTTTACCGCTGCAAGACTTGCAATGATGTTATTGCTGGATATTCTGATACTAAACCCACCTGCCATTGTGGTGGAACAATGGAAAATATATTGCAACCATACATGGAAAATGGCAAAATTATAAAAAATGAAGATATAGAAACAGTCAGGCAAAGATCTCTGGCACAGATAGAAAATGTTATGAATTTATAGGGAAAAATTCCCTATATCATCAAGATTTTTGTTATATTTTGTATACATTATTACAACTACAATTGCTATTACAATTACCCATACAAGCGCACCGTAAACACCGTATATGTATGGCGCGCTAAGATCAAAATATACTGCAGCAATTATTGCCCCTACAAGTGTTATGCTGGAAATTCCGGGTATAATAATGTGCCTGAATATGTGTGTTTTCATTTTTCTTTTCTTCAGGTACATATGCAGCGATGTGTTTGTAAGAATGTGTACTATGTATGAAATCGGGGATTCAAGCACCAGCAAAAAGACAGATGAATAAAGCAAAGCATCTATTATTTTTCCTGGATATAGCAATTCAAAGGATATTCCGGTAGCCAGGACGATAGCCAGTGATACTATTGTAATAAATAAAATGGCATATACTGGAACGCCCTTTGTGTTAGTCCTTGATAGCTTTTCTGGAATTACACCTTCCCTTGATAATGAAAATATTACCCTGGATGCGTTTGTACCCAGTGATACTGTAGCCGTGAAAAAGGAATTTATTACAATTATAAGCAGTACAGCAAATGGAATAAGCCCCATGCCTGAGAATCCATCTTTGTATATGGAAAGTACCGGATATGCTCCTATGCCAGTGCCTGTCCCGAATGATACCATATTTCCATATCCCCATGAAATGACTTCAGCATATGCCGCAATAATAATGGTAACACCCAGAATTGCTATGCTTGCTATAATAGACCGGGGAACTGTTTTTTTAGGGTTTTTAGTTTCCTCTGCTATGGGTATTGAACCTCCGACACCAACAAATGAACCAATTGCGTAAACCATCATCGCCGCCAGAACTATAAAATTACCACCAACCGGAATAGCTGTAAACGGTTTGATGCTGATTGAAGTATGGTTAACGCCTATGAGATAGACTGAACTGGCAATGAAGAATATTACCTCAATGAGAATGGCATATGAGACGTATTTCAGAGAGGGTTTGATTCCTTTATAAATAAGAAAGCTCACAAATAAAATAAAAACAATGGTAACAGGGATCCATAGTATGTTAACATAGGGAACTGTAATGCCGAGGCTGGGAAGAATTGCGTAGGCAAATCCAATAAAACCAAGTATTCCAAAGCCTGTAAAACTCAAAATCTGGTAACTTATATACGATAATGCAGTGGTAAGGCCGAAACCTTTTCCAAGACCATTTGCCACAAATGTATAATATCCGCCAGAACTGGAAAGGTATTTTGAAAATTCAAAGGATGAATAACTCATCATTGAATAAACAATAAGGGCAAGCAACAATATTAAAGGAATTGAAAAAGCACCATCAGGATATTTAGAAAATGTAAATGTCAACAATGCTGCCGTTCCGGCCACGTAAAGGACAATCGTCCCTCCAGGCGCATTAAGCCCGACAGCCTGAGACACAGCATGCCTCAGTGATAGCTGATTATATCCAAGATGTTTATATTCCTTTTTGGGACGAAAAACTTCTTCCTTTATCACGTAACAGTTAATAACTGAATTATATTTTAATTTTTGTTATGAATCCGGATTTTAATTGATTACGGATTTCGCAATATATGTATAATATATAGGGAGCCAGGCATGTTTCAAGTTACGGTGGCTGGAATTCAGGTCTATTTCCCTATTGAAAAAAGTTAAAACCACCGGTAATATATATTACTATGCAGATTCTTAACATGGATAATATTGGAACAAATTCAAGAAGGGTATATGCACTGGAAAAAATTCAGAATGCTATTAATAATCTTAATCCAGCAGCTGCAATGTCAAGGAATTTCAATGTGGACACAGAAAAATTTGACCGTGTCTATGTAATTGGATTTGGCAAAGCTTCATTTAACATGTACTCCGGAATACGTGAACGTGTGCTCAAAAAACTATCCTATGCTGGGATTATTATACCTGATGACGAAGTACACAACGAGTCATATCAGGAACTGGAGATTTTGCGTGGTACTCATCCCTACGTTAGCAGTTTATCTGTAGAATCTTCAAAAAAATTGCTTTCACATTTAGATGGATTAACTGAGAAGGACCTTGTTATTGTGTTGATCTCAGGGGGAGGTTCATCCCTATTCGAGCTACTGGAAACTGGAATAGATGTCAATGACCTCAAGGATATATCGGCAGAAATCATGGAAAATGACGGTGATATATACGTATTGAACCGTCTCAGGTCATCGTTATCTGCAGTAAAAAACGGAAAACTGGCAAAATATCTTTATCCTGCATCTGTGGCTGGCTATATTATTTCCGATGTGGTTTACGATAACCTGAATATAATTGCTTCCGGACCTCTGGTAAATATCCCTGCACCGGCGAATTTGAAGGAACTGGCAAAGAAGTACATCAAAGATGCCAGATTGAGAGATATAATAGAAAAAGTAGATATTTCCAAAACACTGGACAGTAAATATTTTACTAATGTGAAAAACACAATTGTTTTAAAAAATCGTGATTTTGTGGATTATATTTATTCGGAACTTGAAGGTGAAAAGATAAATCTTGGAAGCAATATTAACGGAGATGTGAAAGTAGTATCCAGGGATCTAACTGACATTTTACGGAATATACTGGAGATCAAGGGGGAACCTTTCTGGTTTGTCTGTGGCGGCGAGACCACCGTAACAGTAACAGGAAACGGCAGTGGGGGTCGAAACCAGGAACTCGCGGTAAGAGTAATGGAAAATATGGGTGATAACGATTTTCTTTTTATTTCCATGGGCACAGATGGCATAGATGGAAAGAGCATTGCTGCAGGGGGAATAGTGGACAATTCCACAAGAATTGAAAATTTAGAAGAGTACCTTGCCAGTAGTGATACTTATACGGCTTTATCAAAAGCCCATGGTGCTATCATAACTGGCAGGACCGGAAATAATGTGTCTGATATAATGCTCGGGTTCTACGGGCGTACAAATAACAATTTTTAAATACTACAGGTAATTATGGAGTGATTGGCATGGAAGAGCTACTTTGCAATATTGAATTTGAGAAAGATGAAAAGGGATTTAGCGCCAGGTTGCGAACCGACATGGGTGGCTTGCGTGAATACAACGGTATGACATTAGAAGAAGTATTGAATGAGGTAATACTTGAGCTTCAGGAGGAATTCTCACCTTAAATTTATTTTAATTGAAAACAATAAGTAATGGTAAATTTTATTGGTCATTTTTGTGCATCATAGTTATTAACTAACATTTGCAATGGATAATATATGCGATAGAAAATATTCGAAGAATGAAATATATATACATTTATTTAATGATGAATGGTGCACGGAAAAAAATCAAAGTGGAAGAAAATACTTCCCATAGCAATTGCACTGTTATTTGTTTTAATGGCCGTCTCTTCTATAACCACTCATAGTACTGGTATGCTTTCATCATCTGTTAATTCACATGCCTCTAAGGGCCCTGGGGTGACAAACAGTTCATCAGTATTGCCCTCAAATGAAAGTAATTATTCCTCTGTAAACCCGGAGAATTTATACAGGAATGAGCCTGCCCCTGTTGGCATGGCTGATTACGGACTTGGTACCGGGACCTTATTTGGCGGATATACCCCATATGAATATAATACAACATCATTCTTAGGTTCAGCTAAAATCTATAATCTGTCCGTAGTAGATAATTCAACAGGAAATAAATGCATGTCCGTTCAATTCAATGTAAATCTTGTTTTTAATAACAGTAATAATAAATATGTATACTGGGTCCAGGACGTTGCCTTCATTAACACATCCTCCAGGGCTATCACTTTTATTGACAATATCTGGAATATGACATCCAGTGGTGCAAGCATGTACAATTCTACTGTTAATGGGACCGGAACAGTTAGCAATTATTCAGATTCCGGTTATTATTATTCAATTGCATCCTGTACTTTACCGGGCAATGATATTAAATTACCAAATCTGGCAACCATAAATTTTATGGTGAATAGCACCATGAAAAACGGAAGTCCTGAAGTAGAGCTTATGTATAATGATGGATACGGATGGGTGACCTATGACAGCCCGGTTTTTATCTTTGCAACAAATGTAACTTCAGATCAGAGTTTTGTTGTTGATGGCTATAATTATGAACCGGACGGTTATTCTTTCTATGATGCAGAACTCATTCTTGGAGGACCCGGGGATGGTTCTTCAACCGTAGATATGTCTTCAAACATTCAACTAGGGATAGAATACTGGAATGGGCATAATTACCAGGAAATAACAAATGCCTTTAATTATGGCAGTGATACTGCAGAAACCATAAGCAACGTTACATCCACAGCAGAATATTACACGTCAAACGGAACTATTTTCGAAAATGTGACTGCAGGAGACGGTTCCTTATCACAGGTATACAGTTCAGCAGATATATCATTATTGAATATCTCAACACCATTTTCAAGCGGGAGTATAAGTGTAAACGGAACGGAATATAGTTTCGTAAAACACGAAGTTAACCTGACTCTTGCTCCTGGTGAATATAATTTATCTATTTATAATGGGA
>JAJZWN010000009.1 GCA_021846695.1 Thermoplasmata archaeon | reverse complement strand
ATATCAGTAAATGGCAGGATAATATTTTCACTGGACTTCGCTTTTAAAGTTGAAACCGTTTTATCTGTAAGATGTACCGGCACCAATTTCTTTGCATGGCTCTCGCTGAAACCTCTCAATGCAGATGAATAGGTTGAGTGTTTGGATAGTTTAGCTATTTCAGCGTCCTCATCTGTGAACGTCATCTCATGGAAAAATATGTCAGCCTTTTCCCCTACCTGTGCGATATTATCATTATAAGCGGTATCCCCTGTATAAGCTATAGTATTCCCATGATATTCCAGCCGGTACATATTGTCAGGAATGCTGTGATTCCCTGTAAATGCTTCAATATAATCATTTTTAACCTTATCCGTAAACTTTGTTTTAACTTCATATATCTCTCCATTATTGTTTATTTCAACATAATTAGATTTCATGCTAAACATATAATGGTCAGGAGTGTTATATATCTTCAAGAGCTGTTCAGTATTTTGCATTATTCCCTTTGGCCCAAGGATTATTACTTCATCTTTTGCTTCTCTGGCTGCCCTATACCAGAGTATTTCAGCAAGTCCACCATAATGGTCAAGATGCATGTGGCTAATCAGTATTTCATCCACCTGTGCCGGGTTAATCCCACTTTCAAGCATAGATTCTATTGTATGCGGGCCACAGTCCAGAAGAATATGGCCATCAATAATAATGGAAACATTTCTTTTCCCGGCCTGAATATGGGAAGCCCAGTTCCCGAGAAATTTTATCTCCATGGAAAATTACCTCCTTCGGAAATTTTTGCAATTTTTGACATAAGACATTAAAGGCAATTTCCTAATTAATTGTTTTCCCATTTCTATTATAGGCACACACATTATTATAGAAAATTAATTACGGAAAAGAACTTTTTATATTTTATTTTAATTACCAGGAATGAGATTAAAGCCATTTCCTGTGATGGTTGTTATATTTATTCTGATATTTGTAACTGTGTTTCCAGTTCATGTCTCAGATGCATTTAATAATGCCTTAACACCTACATATATTTCTGGGGATAAAACTACGACACAGGTCACCAATGCCTCCAATGGAAGTGTAAATATTGTTACTTCAAGTTCTACCCCTTCTTACTATGTTGAAAACGAGAGTGCGTATAAAAGCACTGAATATACATTTAACGTAACCGGCGGGATAAACCCGGATAACAATGGTGGTACGGAAAATTATATTATTTTAAAACAGGAGAACAAAACACTTTTTAGCATTTCGTATGGGAGAAAGAATACAATTACAACTGTTTCCGGTTCACAGGATTATAATGGGATATTAAATCTGTCCGGGGAGAATATAATGTATAGTGTCCATATAATAATGAACAACGGTATACAAAACCATGCCCTTATCTGGGAAGGAAAAGAACCGGCAATCCCCCATGTTATTGCCCTTAAAAATTCCTATAATTCTGGTAATATATCATTCATGTTTGGTGGGCAATTCTCAAATCAAACTATAGGAAAATTATCGGTTAAACATTATACTGGCCTTCTACTTCCAGGTAGCCAGAACACACATAAATTGACACATCAAAAATCTTTAATTTTAAACCCTGCACCTATTAAAAAGAATCAGACTGCCTTTTTAGATTCCAGCTTAAATTCCATAATTTATATTCACGATAAGGGCGTAATTGAACGTTATAATTATCATACAAATAATTACTCAACTCTTGGGGAGATACACAATTTCCAGACTGAAAATATATCATCTATCCAATCCGGGAGCCATTATATCTATTATACGTGGAACAATTCATTTACCAGTATATACACAATTAATAAAACTGATCTGAGTGTGGAAAACTATACTTATAGAAACTATAATATGACACATCTACTATTTTTCAATGGAAACTATGTATTTTATAATCTGAACGGGGATATGACCTTTGCAAATGGGGATAAGATCAATATTGCCAATGTTTCCATCCTGAATGTCAACGTTTCCAGGGACATTAACATTATAGCCATGAATAAAACAGGTATTGAGAACTATACTGTTACTGCAGATGGCCAGATTTTAAAAACCGGTGAGCAGGGAATAACAGGACAGTATAACATTAAATATTTCTATATCAACAATGGAATTTCATCATACTTTGAGAGGGGCAACTTATCAAGGTCTATGAATGGTTATTTATACTATCATTTTTCATATATTGCAAATAATATAGGCATTGATAATGGCAATATTGTACAAAGCAGCCAGGGTAGTATGGAGGCACTTGGAATTAATGCTCCGGATACCGTGTCTTCATCAAATGGGACAATTATAGCCGCGAATGGACAGAATATAGAACTCTATAGCAATTTCACAATAGCATCGCCGTATAAGATTAGTATCAGGTCTGTTAATGAAGATGTAAAATTCAACAACACAATATTAACACTGGATATAAACTCAAGTTTACCATACCATATCATAGCTGTAGCATTAAACAAAACATACAATACCAATAACAGCACCCTAAACCTTACATTTACAGGCATTCACAGCGGGTATTACACCATAGATTTTATGGCGGCGAACATTGCAGGGTATACATATAATAGTAGCTATGTTTTTCAGTATAACGATAGCAAATACATATCGAATAATACTGTTACTGCAATAAATAACGTAAGAATAATAAATGACAATGGCAAATTCTATGTTAAAATTAATGGAAACCTAACAGCCAATGCAACCATTGCGTGGTATGTAAATGGTAAATACTCTAATACAGGAAAAAGCCTTACAACAAAATTGAGCACAGGAATTGATAAAATATCTGTAAAAATAACTGATGGCGGGAAAACATATACAGATTCGAGGATTGTTTATTATACTGGAAACCTGCCATATTACGCCGGGTTTGCCGGTGTTTTTGCCATACTCGCCATATTTCTGTTCGAAACTCTTTATTTCAATAATAAAAACGTTGATGAGCTGATAATAGAATTAAACGGTTCTACACTGAAAAAAATACTGAAATCAGGTCGCAGGAAGAGAATTAGCGGGAAATTGATCAGGTCCAGAATAAAGGCGCTTAATATATCCGGTAAAATATCGATAGAAAGGGATATGGATAACCATAAATTTATTTTTGCAGATAAATCATTTATAAAATCGACCAGGGAGCCGGTTCACGGGAATAGAAATTCAGAAAATAATAATGGATTTAAGTAATTTTATCTGTATTACCTGATTTTCCGGTAAATGCAAAAATAATTAAATATATTAATATTATGATATTATGAAAATACTTGTTGTTGGGGCCAACAATTTCGGTCAAAAACATCTTTCCGGAATAAAGGGCATGGAAATAAGCATAGTAGAAAGAAAACCAGAAGTTATAGAAAAAACCGTGGAAAAATTCAAAATAGAGAATGTTTACAGCAGCTTCGAAGATGCAATAAAAGACCGCTTTGAAATAGTTGACCTGGTGGTACCCCATTATCTCCATAAGGAAATGGCTATAAAGGCCATGGAAGCTGGCAGCAATGTCCTTGTAGAGAAACCTATTGCCACTACACTGGATGACGGTGAGGCCATGATACGGGCGTCAAAGGATTACGGGGTAAAATTTATGGTTACAGACCAGTATTTCTTCGACCCATCGGTAAGGGCGGCTGTTAAATTTATAAAAGAAAATAGGATAGGAAGGATAAACACCATAATAGTTCGTGACCAGAGATTTTTTGAACATGGAGGCTGGAGAACCGATAAGGATCAAATGGGTGGAGGTGCCCTTATAGATGGGGGAATACATTTTATAGATACCTTATTGAATTTTGGAGGGAACTATGAAAGCATTCATGGAAAAAGCATCCACGGAGGGTCTATTCTTAATGGTGAAGACAACACCGCTGCCTTATTCAAATTTGAAAATGGCACCTACGGATTATTTTTCTATTCATGGTCATACAGAAACCCGCCTGAATTGCCAGCATTTGAGATAATAGGCGAAAAAGGTTCCATATATGAGGATGTTAAATCCAGAACTTCCTGGGAAGTTGGAACACCTGTAAGGACTGTGTATGGCGACCTGATAGTCAATGGCGAGAATGCAAATGTAAAAAAGTATGATGTATATACCGCTGAAATAATGGAATTTGCGGATAGTGTCAAAAATAATACTGAGGTTCCTTTCCCTCCAGAATTAGCACTGCGGGATTTGAAAGCGGTACTGGACATATATAAGCTTTAAAAGAATGAATATATAAAAATTTAATATTATATTTTTATAAAAATGGTAAATTTATTGTGTGAGAAGTTCCAGTAAAGTTTCAGAGATCTTTTTCTCGTTTTCACTTATTTTGTCGGCTGGCAATTGTTCTCCTGTTACCAGATTTCCGTATGCAAGATGCACTGAAAGAGCTTTAACTCCCCTTAATTTAGCTATAAAGTAAAGCCCGGCACCTTCCAGTTCCACTGCAATATTCCCATCCTTTGCCAGTTTCTGGGCGAATTCCTTATTATGGGTCATCAGGGCATCGCTGGTAAATACATTTCCCACAACAGGCCCGAGCCCTGCAGCCGAAAGTTTTTCCTCTTCAGCCTTGAGCATCCCGTAATCCGGTGTCAAAGCTATTGAATACTCATCTCCAAGATACTGTTTGAATACTCCGCCAAAGTTATAAGAATATCCTATGGGCAGTATTGGTGTTCCAGGCTTTACCTTATCAGACACAGAGAAGGATGAACCGAAACGCACAATTTGTTTTGCACCCATTCCTATTAAATCATCCACAACAAGTGCCATGGATGGAATTCCTATTCCATGAAATACCGTTGTAATTTTCTTACCGTTGTACTCTCCTGTATATGTATGATAACCTGCAAATTCAGACACTTTCTCCGTATTTTTCAGGTATGAATTGATAATTTTCTGCCTGTCCAGATTTCCAAGTATAACTACCTTATCACTTATCTGACCTTTTTCAGCTTTTATTATTGCCATGATAATGAATTACAATTTAACCCATATATATTATGTAGTTGCATACATAACGGCAAAATTTAAAATACTATCCAGATATATACTTATTAATTGACTATAATCCGTTATAATGTACAATTTTTGCGCATAAATAGTAAAGTTTATAAGTGGTAAAATTGGCATCTGCCCTGTTCATATTGAAAAAAGTTTTATGGAAGTTTGCGTTTAAATAAATATGTACGATGACATAATTCCACTTCAAACAAGCTTGCAGAATAATAAGAAAGATTATGCAATAGCCACTGTAATTAAAACAGCGGGATCATCAATAGCCAAACCGGGCTTCAAGATTCTCGCATCCGGCAAAAACATTTTATACGGTACACTGGGAAGCCCCTCACTTGATAAGGTTGTTCTAGGTGAATTAAATGCTTCCATTGAAAAACAGGAAACAAAATACCTTAAAATTGCACTGGATAAGGACAATAAAACCTCGGATTATTCCATGAATACTACATGTGGTGGAATGATAGAATTATTCATTGAGCCATATGTACACCGACGTAACATAGTAATGCTTGTGGAATCCAATGATGATAAGCTTCTTGAAGCTATGATGGGGCTTATGGATTATACCGGCATGGAGCCCGTTGTAATCAATATAAACAAGAAGGAAGAAACTGACAAACTCATGTCGGAGGATTACAGTGAAGACTTTGTGGTTCTTCTAACCAAGACTGAGAACGAAATAAAATTCATATCACATTTTCTTAAAAATAAGCCGGTGTATCTCTCCATAGTTTCAAGCAAAAACAGATTCAATAAGGACATAGAACAGGTTAAAACTCAGTACCCTGGACTTGATACCTCCCTGATAAAATGCCCTGCAGGAATAGATATAAAAGCTATTACCATAAATGAAATTGCCATCAGCATAGTTGCTGAAATCATAAAAGAGAAAAATTTACACCACATAAAATAAATTAATTTTCACTGTACGTTGCCATATTTCCGGGCCCTTCGTGGATAGTAACCTTTAACCTGAAATTTTCCATCAGGCCCAGTAGTTTTGCAAATATTTTATCATAACAGTATTTTGCTATGAATTCCGCTGTGTCAGCAGAATAAGGAAAGGCAAAAATGTCTGATCTGGACATTGTGCCCCTGTATTTGCCCCTTACATAAATATCTATAAAGCCGGGGTTTTCATTTTGCCTTATATCATCTTCAGGTATCATGAATTTATGGTCCATGTCCTCTATCACAGGCTTTATTGCCTGCTTTACTATGGTGAAATCAATTGCCATTCCACTGCTTTTTACCCCATCGGAGTCTATTATAACATCTATAGAATAATCGTGGCCATGGAAATTTTTGCACTTTTCATTATCAGGAACGTAATGGCCAGAACTCCATGTTAAACCCTTCAATGCGCCTACAACCTCAATCCTGTACATTTTACTCACCCATCATCTTCAATGCTTCATTCTTGAGCGATTCCAGTTCAGTCTTTACCACATCGCTATATTTTACAGATGAAGTTACCATGGTTGCACTTTCCTGCTTAACCCCCCGCATCATCATGCACATATGCTGCCCATTGGCCGTGACCATGACAAAGAGCGGATTTAAATTATCATAAAGCAAATTTACTATTTCGGATGTCATGTTTTCCTGTAGCTGTGGTTTGCTTGCTATTTTATTTACAGAACGTACCAGTTTACTCACCCCTGCTATGTATCCGCCAGGGCGTGGAAGGTATGCTATATTTATATTTCCGAAAAAGGGCAGCAGATGATGAGAACACATTGAATAAAATGATATATTTTTGACAATTACCATGCTCTCGTGCCCGGTAATTTTAAACTTTGTGAAAGTGAAATTCCTTGCTCCGTACCATTCTCTGTAGAAATTTTCAATGCGGCGTGGAGTATTTTTAAGTTCCTCATCATTGAACCACCCGTATTCTTCATGCAGGTTATAAACCAGAGCCTTTATGCTTTCTTTTAATATATCTCTACTATTTTCTTCCATTTATACCCCCCTTATTTCCCCGTATATGTATTTATGTTCCTGAAGCATCAACCGTGCGTTTGAAGGTGCCTTATCAATAAACGCGTCTGCAAGCATCTTTATGTCTGTGCCGTATACAGGCTGTACTACTATTTTCACATTTTTGCCTATCTTTTCAATTTCTTCCATTGCAACATTGAAGTCATTTAAATCGTTTACGACAAATTTTATATAATCGCCTTCTTCCATGTATGAAATATTTTTATCATTGAATTTTCTGTACATCCCTGATGATGGAAGCTTGAAATCTATATCCTTCTTAACTTTTACATGGTTGGGCAAAAAACGCCCTATGTCCAGGCTGCCTGAGGTTTCCAGCAGTATATTATATTCCTCTGAAAGCCTGTCCACAAGAACAGAAATATCCTTCTGAAGCAGTGGCTCTCCACCTGTCAGGCAGATCCAGGATGCTCCATGCCCACTATTAATATTCCTGGCTGATTCAACTATTTCATCTATTGACATTTCTTTCCCTTCGTAAAAGGAGTACTTTGTATCACACCATGAACACCTGAGGTTGCAGTATTCCGTACGTATGAAAACCATCTTTTCACCGGAATAAAGACCTTCCCCCTGAATGCTGAGAAATATTTCATTTATATACATTTTTAAAAACCTTAAATAAGGGCTATTAATGAATTTCCAGTTCATTCAGTGTTGATTCAGGGTTGTATTTTCTGGTGAACTCTATGTTATCAAATTTAGTTATTTTAACTTCCATCAATGGGTCAGCAATTCCGGAGAAAAAGTGCCCGCCATAAAGGCCATGGTCTTTTCTTGCCACTCCTATATGTATGTGGAACCTGTTTTTGTCATTTGCAATTGAACCATGGAATGCCACAAGCTCTGATCTGTCCTCTATTAGCAATTCATCATATTTGTTTATATTCCAGTACCCGATTTTCAAATTTTTTATCATGCCTATGCCCATATCAATGAATCCTGTTTTAATTGAGTATTTTTCAACAAGAATATTTAAATTGGACAGAACATCTTCATTAGCTTCAAATTTAGCCACTATTATATTATTTTCAGCATTAGATTGCATGAATGCAGATACTTTAAATGTATTAATTCTTTGTTATGCCAACAACCCAGAGGAACATAGTAACAGCAAAAGACATTCCCAGAACTATGGATAATATATCGATAGGGAGCACATGTGCAAGATAAAGCTTGAAGTGCGATATAATATAACTTACTTCTATTACGGTAATTATGCCTATTATTATATTCACTTTTATCAGGTTTTTAACCCGCTTATTTTCCACGCCTTCAGTATATAATAATTGAATATAATTTTAAGGATTGTAAATGTATAACTTCAATAATATAGAAATAGCAAATAAATTTATCCAGTAATTCCGGAAACAAATAGTTCATGGACTCCTGTATTTCCTGTAAGTTCCGGATGGAATGTCAAAGCCATTATATTTCCTTCTCTCACAATAACAGGTTTTCCATTTTCTAAACCAAGCACTTCTGAATTCCCGGTAGATTCAATCTCAGGAGCGCGGATGAACACGGCATCAAAGTTTCCTATTCCGGATATGTTTATTTTCTGTATGAACGAATTGATCTGCCTTCCATAGGCGTTTCTTTTTATGGATATATCGATAAGGTTCATGCCTTCCACCTGTTTGTCGCCTGTATCCCTGGAAACGAGTATTGCGCCTGCACATGTACCCATAATATGTAGGCCCGAATGTGCCATTTCAACAATCTTTTCATACATTCCTGATTTTTTGAGAAGCATGTATATAACTGTGCTTTCGCCACCAGGTATAATTAACCCGGATATGCCAGCAAGGTCATTTACAGTTTTAACCATAACTGGAACAGCATGGTATTTCCCTGGCAATCGTTTTATCATCTGGAAATGCTCAGACACATCTCCCTGTATATCCAGTATTCCGATTTTCATAAATATTCAAAAATAATTTATCTGTTTTGAAGTTTTTCTATCTCAGATATGTCAAGCCCATGCATGCCCTCAAGCCCGGATGAAACATCTGAAAGCAATTTATAGTCCTCATAATTTTCAGTTGCTTCAACTATTGCTTCGGCCATCTTCTGTGGATTTTTGGATTTGAATATTCCGCTTCCCACAAATACCCCATCCATGCCCATTTTCATCATCAGTGCAGCATCGGCAGGTGTAGCAATTCCACCGGCAGCAAAGTTAACCAGTGGCAGCCTCTTCATATGCTTTATCTCCTTTAATACCTTAAATATCTGATTGGATATTTCCCTGAAATCCATTCCATAATATACATTATCATATGGCATTTCCCTATCTGCACCGTAAAGGTCTGATGCTGTCAGGTTTCTCAAAGTGGTGTAGCTTTTCGATATGTTTTCGGCAACCGCGTACATTTCGTCTGATGTGATGGAATTCAATATGTATATACCATCGTTAACAGTGCGAATATGCCTGACTGCTTCTATTATATTTCCTGTTCCCGCTTCTCCCTTTGTCCTTATCATTGCTGCGCCTTCAAATATCCTTCTCACTGCTTCTGGAAAAGTCCTTGCACCGCATACAACCGGAACTTTATACATTTTTTTATTTATATGGTAAAATGGATCTGCAGGAGTGAGCACTTCGCTTTCATCAAGCATATCAACACCCAGTGATTCCAGTATTGAAGCTTCGCTTAAATGCCCTATCCTGACTTTGGCCATAACAGGTATAGAAACAGAATCAAGGATTTCTTTAACCTTAAGTGGATCTGACATCCTTGCAACTCCACCCTGGGCACGTATATCGGAAGGAACCCTTTCCAGTGCCATTACGGAAACTGCACCTGCTTTTTCGGCGATTTTTGCCTGTTCAGCATTGGTAACATCCATAACAACACCTCCCTTTGTCATTTTAGCAAATCCGCGTTTTAATAATTCATCCCCATATTTTAACTTCTGTAAGTCCAGCATAATAAAACTATATAATAATTACATATTTACACTTTCCCGATGTATCTATATCTTTGAATACTTTCGGGATAATACAAAAATATTTAATTTGAAAGGCTATACCAATCTATGGACAAGAAGATTTCTATTATTGGCGCAGGAGCAGTAGGTGCAAGTGTAGCACAGGTTCTGGCTATCAAGAATATCGCAGATATAAACATTTTTGATATTGTTGAGGGCGTTGCAGAGGGAAAAGCACTGGATATACAGGAAGGAGCACCACATTTTGGCTTTGATTGCAAATTGAAGGGATTTTGCACCCAGGACCCTAAGGAATATGCAAATTTAAAAGGTTCAGATGTAATAGTAGTTACAGCCGGGCTTGCAAGAAGGCCAGGAATGAGCAGGGACGATCTTCTGGTAAAGAATATAGGAATAATGAAGGATGTTGGGGAACAGATTAAGAAATATTCACCGGATTCAATAATAGTTGCTGTAACAAATCCAGCAGATATAATGGCATACGCATTGCAGAAGGCATCCGGAATTAGCCCCGAGAGAATAATAGGATTGGGCGGATCACTGGACAGTTCCAGATTCAGGACTTTCCTGGCTGAAGCACTTAATGTATCTGTAAAAGATGTAAATGCCTTCGTAATAGGTGGCCATGGTGACGATATGGTTCCGTTTATACATTACTCCAGCGTTTCAGGAATACCCATATCCGATCTTCTTAGCGAAGAGAAAATACAGGAAATCATTAAAAGAACCAGATTTGGAGGAGGCGAGATACTTAACCTTTACAAAACAGGAACAGCGTTCTATGCACCATCAATATCCATTTCTGTAATGGTTGAATCTGTAATTAACGATCAGCACAGGGTGATTCCATGCGCAGCATACCTTACAGGAAAACATGCAGAAAATTATAAAGTCAGCAACGCCTTTATCGGAGTTCCAATAAAAATTGGAAAGAATGGTGTTGAGGAAATATATGATTTAAAATTCAGTGAAGCGGATGCAAAGGAATGGATGAAGAGCGTGGAATCTGTAAAGAAAAACAACAAACTTGCAGATGATTACTTCGCATCACACTGATAATTCGTATAAAACAAAAATATTATATTTTATTTCATTATAACATTACATAAAAAATATATACTGGTGATAATTTCATGGAAAAAAAAGAATATGATGCAGTTATTTTAGGAGGTGGGCTAGCCGGATTAATGGCTGCCAATATGGTTGCGGCAGCTGGTTTTACTGTTGCTGTAGTTTCGAAGGTTTTTCCAACACGTTCGCATTCTTCAGCTGCAGAAGGAGGCATAGCAGCCTACATTATGGGTAATTCTGACCCGAATGATGATCCTGATTTTATGTCCTATGACGAGGTCAAGGGAGGAGATTATCTGGTAGATCAGGACGCTGCTGAATTGCTGTCCAAAAAGTCTGGTGAGATAGTTAATTTGCTGGATGCGTGGGGAGCCCCTTTTAACAGGCAGCCCGATGGAAGGATAGCATTAAGGTATTTTGGAGGGCAAACCTATCCAAGGACAAGATTTATTGCGGATAAAACCGGAATGGCATTGTTGCATACCCTTTTCGAGCATTCAACGGGATTTAAGAATATTGATTTTTACAATGAATATTACGTCCTTGACATTGCAAGAGAAGGCGATAGTGTAAATGGGCTTGTAGCAATGGAAATGAAAACACTTGATCCCATATACCTGAAATCAAGGGCATTGCTCATAGCATCAGGTGGAATAGGCATGATGTACAAACATTCAACAAACAGTTACATCAACACTGGTGATGGGCATGGCATAGCATTGAGGTCCGGTGTGGCACTTAAGGACCCGGAATTTGTACAGTTCCACCCAACCGGGCTTTATCCATCCGATATACTGATCAGCGAAGCGGCAAGGGCTGAGGGTGCAATATTAAAAAATAACAAGGGAGAAAGATTCATGGCACGCTATGCGCCACATAAGTTTGACCTTGCACCCAGGGATATTGTTTCCAGGTCCATGGCAATTGAGATCCGTGAGGGCAGAGGATTCGAAGGCGGATATTTAGGCCTTGACCTCAGGCATCTGGGAAAGAAATACATCCTGGAAAGATTGACACTGGCATACGATGCAGCAAAGAACTTCTCAGGCGTGGATGCTGCTGAAGAGATGATACCGGTAAGGCCGGCACAGCATTACTTCATGGGTGGCATAGATGTTGACATAACAGGAACTAACCATGACCTGAAAGGCGTATTTGCAGCCGGAGAAGCCGCATGTGTTTCTGTGCATGGTGCTAACAGGCTGGGTTCAAATTCACTTCTGGAAACCCTTGTATATGGAAGGGAGACCGGGAATGCCATGGTAGAATACCTTAAATCCCATAAAAAAATAGAGTCAAACAGTGACGTGGAAAAGCTGGTAGATAATGCCTATGCCTATATAAAGAGAGAAAGCGGCGAGCATTTCGGTGTCCTGACAGAGGAACTCAGGGATATCATGTGGGACAACGTTGGCATATTCAGGGACAAGGACAGGTTATCACAGGCTATTTCGAAAATAAAAGATCTGAGAACAAGATCAAGGTCCATGTATGTCACGGACAAATCAACAAATTACAACACAGAACTATTCAACGCGCTGGAAACAAGGAATATGATCGATGTTGCATATGCTATGGCTACTGGAGCATTGAACAGGACAGAAACAAGGGGTGCACACTTCAGGGATGATTTCCCTGAAAGGAATGATAAGGACTGGATGAAGCATACCATAACATATCTTGCCGGAGATGAAATAAAAATAACGTACAAGCCTGTTACGTATACAAGATGGAAACCTGAAGCGAGGGTGTATTAAATGGAAGAAAAAGAAATAACCGTGAATGTTAAAAAATATAATGAGAAAGACGGTGCATTCTGGAAGTCCTACAAACTTAGTGTGGATAAATATACACAGATGACGGAGGTTCTTAGAAGGATAAAGTCCGAACAGGATCCTTCACTGGCTTACCGTGCATCCTGCCATATGGCTGTTTGTGGAAGCTGTTCAATGAAAATAAATGGTGTTCCATCTCTGGCATGCAGGACAATAGCTTTGCAGGCTACAGATGATAAGAATGAAATTAATCTGGAGAGCATGGACTATTATCCAGGAGTCAGAGATCTTATAACAGATATAGACGTGTTTTACGACAAGATGTACAAGGTAATGCCGAGACTGGTAGCCGATAATTCCGTACTTTCAGGGGAAAATGAACAGAGGATGACCCCTGAAGACCAGACTGAAGTATGGAAATTTGAAGAATGTATTTACTGTGGCCTTTGCGTCTCTGCATGCCCGTCTGTAAAGGAAGATGAACAGTTCCTGGGTCCTGCTGCCCACGCAAAGGGATTCAGGTTCGTGGATGATGAAAGGGACACAAAGAAGCAGGAAAGGTTAGACCTTTTAATGGACAGTGCATACAGATGTACTTCATGTTATATGTGCTATGAGGTGTGCCCCCAGGATGTACAGCCAGTAATTGCAATAAAGAAAACAAAGAACTATCTTGACGAATACAAAGGAAATACTGCGATAACAGTTGCGGCAAGAAAGCATGACGATGCCATAGAAAATCTTATATCGTCAACAGGAAAAATAAAAGAATCAACACTATTTTTGAAAAGTTTCGGATTTGGTGAAGCAATGAGGGATGCGGTAGACATGCTGAAAGCAGGCAAATTCAAATACGCATTCGAGAAAGATTCCAAAGTTAAAAATATGGATGAAATAAAAAAATTAATGGGTGAAAAGAAATGAAGGTAGCATATTATCCGGGATGTGCATCCCACGGAATAGCGAAAGATGTTGATATAGCCACACAGTTAATAGCAAAGGATCTTGACCTTGAGTTAATGGAGGTTGACGACTGGAACTGCTGTGGTGGAGGATTTATGGATGATAAAAATGAATCATCACATACATCTTTGAATCTTAGAAACCTTGAGAAGGTAGAAAAAATGGGGTATGACAAAATGGCAACTCCGTGCAGTGTCTGCCTTAATTCACACAAAATGGCAGTTGACAAATATGAAAACGACCCTGTTCTAAAAGAAGATGTTGACCAGAGATTAAAAAACGCCAATATGGAGGAATACGATAACGGGGTTGAATCTGAACACTTTATATGGGTATTAATAAGGGACGTTGGAATAGAAAACATCAGGAAACATGTTAAAAGGCCCTTAACAAATATCAAGGTTGGAACGTATTACGGATGCCAGCTGCTGAGGCCATCAAATGTAATGGGATTCGAATCTGCATTCAATCCACACAGTGTAATGGACCTTGTAGCCGCAACCGGTGCAACACCCGTAGCTTTCCCGATGAAGTCAGCATGCTGTGGTTTTCCCCTGATGGGATCAAACCCAACTGTGGCACTGAAAATGGCGAACAACGTACTCAGCAGTGCAAGGGACAATGGTTCGGAAATGCTTGTCCACCCATGCTCACTTTGCCACCTGCAGCTTGATGTTACACAGACTAAGATACAGAGGGAGTTTAAACAGGACTGGAGGCTCCCTGCACTATACATAACACAGCTTATCGGGCTTTCATTCGGTTATTCGCCAAAGGAACTGGGATTGTCAAAAATGTCAATGGAATATCTTAGTTCAAGAGGCATATCATGAACTACGACGACCTTCTAAAAGGTACTGAAATAACAGGCAAATCGGAAATTCCACCCAGACCAGGTGAAGCCCCATTTGCCACTGAAATTTATTATAAAAAAGATGACCTTTTCTATGGTAAACTCCATGTACGAAAATTAAACAATGCTATGTACCTGTCAGTAATTTCTAAAATTCCATTTAACTGGAAACAGCTTGTAGGAGATATGAAATTCTCCGGCACTATGGTTGACTCCGCCGGAGGACTCCTATGGCTAAAGGAAAGTGAGAAAACACTTGCCCAAGATCTTGCTTACATTGAGCAATATCTTACAGATATGAAAAACAAGGATGCTAAAAACAAAGACTCTAAGAAATAGGCTATTAATAATATTTTTTTAATTATGAAACAGTAATTTTATTTACACTCTAAAAAATTTATTTATGGAATTAAAAAAATTAATTTTATAATTCTATATCGTTTTCAGAGAATGTTTTTATAGGGTCTACTATTGTATACCCATCCCTATCGGAAACATCCTGCAATGCGGGCGGGTATTTCAGGTAATCTGGAATTACACCTGCAAGCCTTTTGGTATAGCTCGGTATTGTATTGTTCTCATAGAATATTCCAATGGGTATGTGGTCTCCCCATTCCAGAGATTTCCTGTAGCCTCTGTCGAATTTTGCCTCATCCTCTTCCTTGCTGTTAACAACAGGGTCCCATGATTTGTCATCCTCAAGTTTGTACACTCTCTGCCTGTACCAGTCAAGTGTGTTAACATCATTGTATGTAGGGCATGGCTGAAGCACTTCTATTACTGCTGAACCCTCGTGTTTTATTGCTCTCTGGATTAATTCTGAAAGCTGCTTTATCTCCGATGAGAACGCCCTTGCAACAAATGAGTATCCTGATGCCATTGCAAGCGTAATAGGATTAATTTTTCCCAATATGTTTGGCCTTGGAAGGCTTTTTACCTTTTCTCCCAGCGGGAGTGTTGGTGCTGCCTGTCCTTTTGTTAATCCGTATACTGAATTATTGTACAGTAAGACTTTTACTCCTGAGTTTCTCCTTCCTTCACCTACAAAATGGCCGGCTCCGATACTCAGCAGGTCTCCATCGCCGCCCATAACGAGTACGTTAAGGTTTGGATTGGCGAGTTTTACACCCACTGCATATGGAATTGCCCTTCCGTGAAGGGTATGTGTTCCGGCTATGTTTAGATAGTGGGGTGTTTTTCCAGAGCATCCTATACCGGATACTGCTACAACATCTTGAGGATCCATTTTCATAGCTGACAAAGCCTGTGTTACCGCACTTACTATACCAAAGTCACCACATCCAGGGCACCAATCTATTGTTATATTGTTCCTGAAGTTGTAACCACTACCCTTATCTGATACGCTTTTTTGCATTTTTACCACCTTATGAACCTTCCTGGAGTACTTCCAGGGCTGGTTTCTTTTCCATTATATTCTTTGTTGACCTTAGAATTTCGTCCAGGGTCATATGCCTGCCATTATATTTCAAAATGAAATTTTCTATTTTTATGCCGGTATTCATTCTTATTACCTTTGCAGCCTGTGCAGTCATATTGCTTTCAACATCTATTATAAGATGGGAATTTTTCAGTACCTTCTCAACATATTCTGCAGGGAAAGGCTCGAACATTCTCAGGTATAAGAGGTTAGCTGATACGCCCTGCTTCTTGAGCTCGTCTATTGCGTCAAGCAGCAAGCTTTTCTGGCTTCCCCATGTAATATATGTTATATCTGCATTTTTATCACCGTAAAGTACGACCTTGTCTTCAAGAGGTATCTCATTGTCTGCTGTAATGAGTTTCTGCATCCTCTTTTCCATCATTCTATCTCTCATTTTTGTATCCTCTGTAACATGGCCAAGCTCATCATGCTCATCGCCAGTCATCCAGAATATATCCTTTCCGAATACTCCGTATGGAGATATGCCGTCCTCAGTATTTAAGGAATACCTTTTGAAGTTTTCATGGTCTGTGTTTTCATTGTATTTTACAATCTTTACCTTTTTAACATCTATTTCCGGCACAAGATCCATTGTATTTGCAAGGGTTTTGTCTATCATATGTATAACCGGCATCTGGTACCTCTGTGCATAATTTAAAGACTTCATCCCATCGTATATGCATTCTTCCATATCGCCGGATGACATGACTATCTTCGGGAATTCACCATGGCCTGTGTTCAACGCGAACAGTAAATCTGCCTGCCCGTTCCTGGTTGGCAAACCGGTTGATGGCCCGCCACGCTGGTAAAATGTAATCACAACAGGTATTTCTGTCATTCCTGCATAGCCTATACCTTCCGCCATCAATGAGAACCCTGGCCCGGATGTTGCTGTTGCAGTCCTGGTGCCTGTTAATGCTGCACCATTTGCCATGTTTATTGCTGAAAGTTCATCTTCGCACTGTACTACTACTAAACCTGCTTTTTTCAGGTCTTTTCCAGCGGTTTCAAGGAATTTCATCTCTTCATGGCTTTCCAGCAATGTGCTTTCATCACTGGCAGGTGTAATCGGGTAATATGTCTGGAATCTTAATCCACCCATCAACTTGCCAAGAGCTGTTGAATCGTTGCCGGTTAACAGCATTCTTGGAGGTGCTGGATATGTTGGAAGTGTTTCAACCTTAATTGATGAATTCTCCACATAATCATATGCAGCCTTTATTACATTTATATTGGACTCAATTACTTTCGGCTTCTTCTTAAAAGCGAATTTAATACCATCATTTGCATGGTATATGTCAAGTCCAAGCAATGCAAGTGTTGTCCCGGCTCCCAAAGTATTATAATACCGGTTTGCCGGCCCACCGTGGACATTCTCATTTATGAGTTTATCGAATGGTATTGCAATTACATCAATGCCTGTCTTTTTAAAATAATCCAGAACTCCCTGTACATCATAGGTAAGATTTCTTGATGAAAGTTCTTCCTCAATTCTGCCAAGTGTATCAGATGTGATCATTCTGGCATTTTTCAGATTAAATCCGTTAAAAGCTGAATCATATACCACTCTTGATCCCTTTGCAACATCGAACATGTGTTCAAATAATGTATCCGGATCAAGAGCCACCATTATATCCACCGGATATTTCAGTGATTTTGGCCTTTCGTGCTTTATTCTAAAATGTATGTAGCTATGCCTTCCTTTAATATTGGAATGGAATTCCCTTATCCCGTAAATATTATAGCCGGCCAATGAAAATGCCATACTAATCATATTTGCAGCACTATCTATTCCTCCGCCTTGTGGACCTCCCACAAGAAGATTGATATCAGTTTCCTGCATTGTTATCCTATGATAAGCCTAATTTAATTTAAAAACTTTATCATCGGATTATAAGTATGAAATTTTAAATAGGTACTTTTTTTATTACAAAAATCTGATTTTTCTGTAGATAAATTGAATTTTTTATATGTATTTTAACCATTCCATGACGGGATCGTCGTCTATCATGTCCATTTCTGTCTTGCCAAATGCAGATATGGTTACGAATTTAGTAAAATAAGCTACACCATCTTCTATGTATCCATACATCACGTGCTCTACAGATTCTCCTTCCGGAAAATGCGCTTCGGCTTCAGGTGCATTCGGTACAAAATGAAGGTCAAATTTATCTCCATCGGTGTAAAGCCTGTATGATGAATTTTCCATTACATAATTTTTCAGTGTTTCAAAATTAATATTTGGTTTCATAAAATGAAATTAAATCAAAATATATAAATATAACATATTTCCAATTATTTCTGCAACAATGATGGTATGTCATCAGGATAATTGGCAACTTTTATTCCAGCGTCTTTAAATGCTTTGATTTTTGAGTCTGCGGTTCCGGTACCTTTTTCTATAATTGCACCTGCATGGCCCATCTTCTTTCCTGGTGGGGCGCTGATTCCTGTTATATACCCTGTTACCGGTTTCTTTACATATTTTTTGATATATTCTGCTGCCTTTTCCTCCTCGCTTCCTCCGATTTCACCAACAAGGACAATCTGCTTTGTCTGCGGGTCTTCGTTGAATATTTTAATTATATCTGAGAAAGTTGTTCCAATTATCGGGTCTCCTCCAAGGCCTATTACTGTGCTTTCACCGAATCCTGCATCTGTAACCGCCTTAACTATTTCATATGTAAGCGTCCCGCTTCTTGAAGCTACAGCTACATCCCCTACGCGGAATATATTATTTGGCATGATTCCTATTTTAGCCTGCCCGGCAACTGTTATTCCTGGGCTGTTTGGCCCAATCATGAAAACACCCTTTCTCCTTGCCTCATGGTAAAGTTCCATTGTATCGTGTACCGGCACATGTTCTGTAAGTATGTATATTAATTTTATGCCATTTTCTATTGCTTCCAGGGCAGCATCCTTTACAAATGGAGCCGGAACAGATATCATCGAAGCATCTGGCTTCAGATCCAGTGTGTCTGCCACATTATTGTAAACATCTACACCGTTGACTTTTGTTCCGGCTTTTCCCGGAGAAACGCCGGCTACAACATTTGTGCCGAACTTTATCATTTCGCCTGAATGGAATGCTCCCTGATGTCCTGTCATTCCCTGGACTATTACCTTTGTTTCCTTGCTTATTATAACCATTTTATTCAACCCCCTGTATACGGGATAATTCTTTTACAGCATCTGTCATGTTGGTGAAAGCTTTTATACCGCTTTCAAGAAGGATTTTCTGCCCTTCCTCTTCATGCACACCGCTGAGCCTGACAACTATAGGCTGCTTTATATCAAATTTCTTTTTTGATGAAACTATTCCATTTGCTACCGTATCTGCCTTTGTTACACCGCCAAATATATTGACAAATATCAATTTCGGCCTGGCACGCATTACAAATGAAAATGCATCTTCAACAATTTCAATATTGTCTGTACCCCCAAGATCAAGGAAGTTTCTTGGCTTAAGTTTGTGCAGCGTTAAAGAGTCCATGGTTGCCATTGTTAATCCTGCACCGTTTGCTATAACGCCTATGTCACCATCCATTTCTATAAAGGTAAAGCTCTTTGATGCTGCTTCATTTTCCAGAGCAGTTTTGTCCGGATCTGTTATCATATAATCCTTATGCCTGTACAGGGCATTGTCATCTATTATTACTTTTGAATCTCCTGCTATTATGTTATTTTCTGAATCTATTACCAGCGGATTTATCTCGGTAAGCAGTGCATCCTCACCCACAAAAGCTTTGTATAGTGAAGAGAGAAGGTTGCTGAACTGTTTTTTATTCTCAACAGGAATATAGGAAAGGGCTTCCCTTGCTATATAATCAGAATACCCTACCATCGGGTCTATGTGTATTTTATGGATGTTTTCTTCCGGAACGCTCTCTATTTCCATTCCACCATCTGCCGATAGAATTATGACAGGCTCTTTTGTTGCACGATCTAGTGTAATGCTCAGGTATATTTCCTTTTTAATGTTAAGCATACGCTCTATGAGCAATTTCTTTACCGTAAGATTATTTATGGTAGAATTCAACAGCTTGTCCGAAAACTCTGATAATTCATTGCTGTTCCTGGCGAATTTAATACCGCCTGCTTTGCCTCTTTTCCCTGAAAGAATCTGTGATTTAATAGCCACAGGATATTCGAACTTTCTTAACTCTCCAACATTTTCTATTACATATCCGTCGGGTACCGGTATTCCGTATTTTTTGAATATTTCCTTACCCATGTATTCATAAAGATTCATTGAAATCTATTATACATTAATAAAGGATATATAATATTATTTTTCAGGGAATAAGTTTAATGGCAATTATAGCCGGATTTTCTAAATTTTTTTATTTTTATGCCATTCAACAGCTACCCGACTTTATTTTCAAAGTATGTAATATTTTAAATGATAACATATTTAAATAAGAATTAGCATTAGGAGAACGATGATATACAGGGAATTCGGCAACACGTCGTTCAAAACCTCAACGATCGGCATGGGCACATACTACGATATGCGATGGATATTCAAAACATACCTGGGCATATATTCTGGCAAAGATCAGAAAATAGATGCATACAGGGCAGGAATAGACAACGGGATTAACCTCATTGATACAGCAGAGTTGTACCGTACAGAGAAACTTGTTGGAACAGCAATAAAATCGTACAAAAGGGATGAATTATTCATAGCTACAAAGGTATTCCCCACACACCTATCACCGAAATCCCTTGAAAAGGCCCTGAACCGTAGCCTTAAAAATCTTGATACAGATTATATTGATTTATACCAGATACATTTTCCAAATCCTGCAGTAGACCTTAAAAAAACTATGCGTACCATGGAGAAGATGATAGATACAGGAAAGATGAGGCATATAGGCGTAAGCAATTTCACACTAAACCTTTTAAAGCGTGCACAGGGAATACTCTCAAAATATGAAATAACATCGATCCAGATAAATTATAATGTCTTCCATAGAAACAGCCAGAAAGCCATGATAGATTATTGCAATAAAAATCATATAGCTGTAATGGCATATTTTCCCCTGGGGCATGGGAAGGTAACGCAACCACAATTTAATAAGTATTTTGACCATGTAAGAAAAACTATAGGGGACGTTCCCAATGCCAATATAGCGCTTGCATACCTCATAAGCAGGAATCAGAATGTATTTCCTATTCCAAGGGCTTCGAACAGGGCCCACGTTTTGCAGAATGCAAAGAATTCAGATATTCTTTTAAATGAAGATGATATAAAATACCTGGAAAAGAATCTATGATTTCAGGTTAAAATAAATATATATAATATGTTTCAATCAATAAATTGACCGAAATGATAATTGCATCCATATCCTTCAGGGAAGGAAAGCTTGAAGAATCTGACAGCCGGTCCAGCATGGAGTTGGAAGATATAAAAAAGACACTCGCATATGCATTTCTTTATGATTTTACCGTCAACGTTTACACAGATCGGGAAGAATATAAATTTCTATCCATAATGTCCATAAAATATAACGATAAAGGAAACCTGTTTTTCTCAGGAGTTTATTTGCATAACAACTTAAGGGTAAGAAAAAATTTTTCATGGAGAGAAATACGCAATGTTAATGTAAATATAGAAAAAGACCCTGAAAAGTCAATTTATTGAAAATAATATTAAATCAGGGCAATGGAATATGCCATTGGCTGCATTAATTATTGATGTTCTCTTCTGCGGTAGTTTCCACTGCTTCTTCCTGGCCTGCTTCCTGTTTCCCTGCGGGAAGATGGCCTCCTATCCCTGCCGCCTGATGGCCTTCTGCCACGGCTATGGTAATCCGGTTCAGGGGCGTTTTCTTCATTATCACGGAACTGTGCGATTAATTTGCCGTAATTGATATCGGTGTACTCTGTTTCAAGGTCTATGTTTATTTTCTCCATTTTTATCCTGTTTCTTCTCTGTATGCTCTGGATAAGGCTTTTCTGGCTGGGATCGAATATTGTCATTGCCCTTCCATCCTTGCCCATTCTTCCTGACCTGCCAACACGGTGTGCGTATGTTTCGGTACTCTCCGGCGCATCAAAGTTGATTATATCTGTAATATTTGGAATGTCAAGCCCCCTTGCAGCCACGTTTGTTGCAACAAGTATCCCTGAATCTATGTGCCTGAAATCCGCTATAGACCTCTCACGGGCATGCTGCTTCATTCCACCATGGATCAGCACGTTATTGAATCCTGATCTTGAGAGTATTAGATTTAAAAGGTCACCGGATCTCTGTGTCTTCACAAATACTATAGCTTTTCTGGAATTATAACTGTGTATGTAGGACATAAGAGTTGAGAATTTGTCAAACTTCTCAGATACAGTGTAAAGGTGTTTTATTGATGATGGTATAGCTTCATCCCCACCTGCATCTACAAACTCAGGGTTATTCATGAAATGGTTTGCTATTGTTTTAACCTCTGCAGGCAATGTTGCAGATAGCAATATAGTTTGCCTGCCTTCCGGGGTAAATGAGATAATTTTCTTTATGTCATCTATGAATCCCATATCAAGCATAAGGTCCGCTTCATCAAGTACCAGATACTTGACATGGTCAAGTTTAAGGTATTTCTGGTTGTATAAATCCAGTATTCTCCCGGGTGTCCCGATCACGATATCTGAACCAGGAAGTTCCTCAACCTGCCTTATTATGGATGCTCCACCATATACAATTGTTGATTTTATTCCAGAAATTTTTCCGAGCCTTGAGGCAACCCTGTGGGTCTGAAGCGCCAGTTCCCTTGTCGGCAATATAATTATTGCTTTTACACCTTTACCCTTTAACTTTTCTACCGAGTTCAACACAGGCAGTAGATATGCCGCTGTTTTACCTGAACCTGTTTTAGAACGTATAATAACATCCTTTCCCGTCAATACTACAGGAATTGCTTTTTCCTGGATTTCTGTTGGTTCCGTAAACTTCATTAAGCCTAATGATTTCCTTAAATTTTCTGATATATCCATATTTTCAAAACTAGACAATTTTAACACTTTATAAGATATAGTATATTACGATATATACTTAATTATTTAATTTTTAAAATGGTTTATCCTGTAAGGATATAGTTCGACTTAACTATATAATCATATTGACTCCCGCATATGGAAGCTTTCTCATTGCAATAATGCTGTATTTCCGTTACACAGTATATTTGATATTGCCATCCTTTTCACAGGCAACAGGTGCCATTCCAGATATATATAATATATCCGGAACCTTTATTGGCTTTGCTTTTAATATTATGTTCAACGTAGAAATATGCAGTTGTGGTCTGGCCTGGTTGTGCTATCACAGTTATTTAAATAAAAAATTTTTTACTAATACATGGCATCAAATGTAGTCATTTCTGTTAACTATGTTACCGGGATTCCCATGTATGTATGCTACAACATTTTCAAATGCTTTTTCCACAGGAACCTGCATAAAATTTCTGGCAAGTCCGGCAACATGTGGTGTAATTATAACATTTTCCGGAATTTCTCCTTTGATTTCCGGCTCGCCCCACCATACATCTGTTAAGAACCATTTATTTTTATTTTCCTCAAGGAACTTAATCATATCATCCATGTTTACTATTTCAGACCTGCCTACGTTGACTATAATATTTCCCTTAACCGATGAAAGGAATTTATAATCTATCATTCCTCTTGTATGTTTATTTAAGGGCAGGCTTATGAGTATTACATCCGAATTTTTAGCAACATATTCACTTTCCATGGAAAAAACATCCAGTGCAGGGTCTTTCTTTTCTGTCCTTCCGAAGCCGATGGTATGCATCCCAAATGCCTTAGCGCGAATGGCAACCTCCCTTCCTATGCCGCCATATCCCATTATTCCAATAGTCTGTCCATATATTGACTCTGATAGTTTCCTGTTATAAGTTCCATTTCTTATAGCCGTATTTGATTCACAGATATTTTTATATTTAGCCAGTATTAATGCCATAGCATGTTCGGCAACCGGAATTGACCATGCATCTGCGTTGCTGCATATTACAATTTTTTTATCTATATTTCTAAAATCCAGATGGTTTACCCCGGCAGAAATACTCTGCATAAATACAGTTTTTTTCCCGGGTTCTGGTTTCCCGGCAAATACAACTATATCGGCATCATCCGAAAATCCCTTAACTATTTTGCAACCGGTCTTCTCTTCCATCATCTTCAGAAAGTCATCCGGTATATCCATTGCTGCAAATTTAACCTGAAGGCTGATTATCATAATAGCCAATATAGCATTATTATTAATAGTTTACCGGTATAGGCAGTTACTGTGTATTAGAATATAATCGGCAATTGCAGTAATATGAATTCTGATTTATGCGTAAAGTTTTAATAACCAACTTATATATATTTTTATGATAATGAAAGATTCTGAGAGAACAGAATACTTTGACAAAACTGCCATAGAAATCTCAAAAAAATACAGGGGTAAAATCAGGACACTGTCAAAGGTGCCAATCACGGGAATGGGGGATTTTTCATCCCTATACACTCCGGGTATTGCTGCAGTATCCAAGAAAATACAGGCCGATAAAGAACTGGTATATGAGTTAACAGGAAAATGGAATTCTGTAGCTATTCTTACAGATGGCACGAGAGTCCTTGGAATAGGCAATGTCGGCCCTGAGGCATCCATTCCGGTTATGGAAGGAAAAGCCCTGCTTTTCAATTATTTAGGCGGCGTCAACGCTATTCCCATACCACTGGTTGTAAATAACAATGAAGAATTTATTACAGCGGCAAAGGCAATACAGCCATATTTTGGAGGGTACAATTTAGAAGATATACAATCACCAAGATGCTTTTTCCTTCTGGAAAGCCTGCAGAAATCAATGGATATACCGGTATGGCATGATGACCAGCTCGGAACTGCATCAATCATCCTTGCAGGCGTTATAAATGCACTGAGAATACTGAATAAGAAGAAAGAGGATGTAAAAATAGTTTTCAATGGAGCTGGAGCAGCCAACATTGCCGCTATTTATTTATTCGGTGCTGCTGGATTCGACAAGGGAAATATAATAGCCATAGATTCAAAGGGAATTATAGAACCTGACAGGCAGGATATTGATGCCCTTATGTTTAAAAACCCGTGGAAATATAAAATAGCCCTGGAAACCAATAAGGAAAGGGTGAAGGGTGATCCTGCAAATGCATTTAAGGGGGCTGACGTGGTTATATCTGCCTCAGTTTCTGTTCCAGGAACTATAAAAGATGAATGGATCAAATCCATGAACAGAGACCCGGTAATATTTGCACTGGCTAACCCACTACCTGAAATATGGCCAGGTGATGCAAAGAAAGCAGGCGCAAGGATTGTGGCAACTGGAAGAAGTGATTTCCCCAATCAGATAAACAATAGCATGGTGTTTCCTGGAGTTTTCCGTGGGGTGCTTGATGCAAGGGCTAAAGGAGTAAATTTCGGCATTATGGTTGCTGCTTCCTATGCAATTGCTGACTTCATAGAAAATCCCACTGAAGACCATATAGTGCCATCTATGGAAGATTTTGACCTGTTTCCGAGGGTTGCATCCATTGTAGCTAGAAAATGCGTTGAATCGGGGCTTGCCAGGAAATCAGACTCCACAGAAGGTTTTTACAGGGAAGCGTCTGAAATTATAAATAACAATAGAAAGGTGTATAACAAATTATTCGATTTATAGGTGATTAAATATGGTAAATATAAGATTAATGGAGAAAAAGGATGTGGAAATGGTAATGGAGCAGCTTTTGAGATTAAAACATCTGAATGAGGAATTCGATCCTCTTCTAAAAGTGTCTGAGGGGAATGAGAAGGAAATATCTGAAAAAATAATCAGGATTATTGAAGATAAAGATAACCATATAAATCTCGTGGCCGAGGAAGGAAACAGGGTTATCGGGATGATAACTTCCGATATAATATTCAGAATCTATTACGACCCGAAGTACGAAGCCAGAATAAGGGAATTTTATGTTATGCCTGAATTCAGGGCAAAGGGCATCGGGATGAAATTGATAGAGAAATTGAAGGAAGTTGCTGCACAGAGAAATATAAAAATGGTCAGCGCCGAATTCCCGTCGCTCAACCTCCTGGCTTCAAAATTCTATGAAAGCATTGATTTTAAGGAATTAATAAAAATATACTCAAAAATAAATTAAAAAATTTTTACTTTTTTGCAGATAAGGCAATGTACTTCAGAATGTTTCCGGTTTTAACGTAGTTCAATTCTGCATTTGTGTTTATCAGGGCTTTCCCCTTAAGTGTTTTTCCGTTAATGGAAATATTCAATTCCTTTCCTATGGAAATATTATTTATTCCATCTATGTTAACTACCTCATCTCCTTTCAGATCGGGCAGCTTATCAACCTGAACCGGAACTATGCCCATATCCACAAGATTGCTCCTGTGTATTCTTTCAAAGCTTTCCGCAACCACTGCCTTGACTCCAAGAAGCGCAGTTACCTTGGCAGCCCAATCCCTGGAGCTTCCTGACCCGTATTGCTTGCCTGCGAATATAACCAGGGGAGTTTTATTTTTCATGTATTTCATTGCTGCATCGTATATGCTCATTTCCTGCCCATCCGGATAATAGATGGTGTTGCCACCTGTATGGCTAACCATAAGGTTTCTTATCTTTGTATTGGAAAAACCGCCACGTAGCATTACCTCATGGTTCCCACGGCGGGCGCCGAATGTATTCATTTCGGTTATCCCCATTGATGCAAGGTATTTTCCTGCAACAGAGTCCTTTGCTATTGGCCCTGCCGGAGATATGTGGTCTGTTGTTATTTTATCGCCGAATACTGCAAGTATCCTTCCATTCTTAATGTCAGTAACCGGCTCCATATACATCCATGGTGGCATTTTAATGTATGAGGAATCTTCTTTGAAATCGAATAGAAGCCCCTTGCTCGATTTCATGGATTCCCAGTTATTGTCCCCCTTGAAAACATCTCCGTATTCCTTCTTATAAACTTCAGGGTCCATGGCAAGGTGGAAATATTCTTTTATTTCATCGTTTGTTGGCCATAAATCTTTCAGGTATACCGGTTTTCCATTATCATTGCCTATCGGTTCATTTATGAGGTCAATATTCATTTTCCCTGCTATGGCAAATGCCACTACCAGCATGGGTGATGCAAGAAAAGCACCGGCTATATAGGGATTTATTCTTCCCTCGAAGTTTCTGTTTCCGCTCAGGACTGCAAATGTCTTAACATTGTTTTTCAGCATATCGTCCTGTACTTCAGGAATTAAAGGCCCTGCATTTCCTATGCATGTTGTGCATCCGTATCCTACAAGTTCAAATCCAAGCCTGTTCAGGTATTTCATAAGCCCGGCTTTTTCCAGGTATTCTGTTACAACCTTTGATCCTGGTGCAAGGCTGATTTTTATTGTGTTAGCCACGGTAAGGTTATGCTCAATAGCCTTCTTTGCGATCAGCCCGGCTCCAAGAAGCACGAATGGATCAGATGTGTTTGTACAGCTGGTAATTGCTGATAGCACAACAGCACCGTTTTTGACAAGTTTTCCATCATTGCCCTCCTTTAACAGGTCTTCTATTTTTCCCTTTAAATCCTCTATATTGATAAGCTCATCAGGATTTTTCGGCCCGGCAACTGCACTTTTGATTTTTGAAAGGTCAATTTCAACAGTATCCGTGTATTTTTTTGGCCCATTATAAAATAATCCCTGCTCCTTAAAGTATTTTTCAACAGATTCAGTGCTGCGGTTTGTCCCTTTTAAATACTTAAGTGTTTCGGAATCAACGGGGAAATAACCTATTGTTGCGCCATATTCAGGAGCCATGTTTGATATGGTTGCCCTGTCCTGTGCAGTGAGTTCAGATATATTTCCATAGAATTCAACGAATTTCCCGACAACGTTTTTTGACCTCAGTGTTTTTGTGATATACAATACAACATCTGTGGGTGTAACTCCTGTCGGCATAGATCCTTTTATGTTAACGCCAACAACATCGGGCACATTCATGAAGTAGGGTTCATTGAGCATGGAAGCTTCAGCTTCAAGCCCTCCTACTCCCCATCCCAGGACTCCAATGCCGCCTATCATGGTTGTATGTGAATCTGCACCGATAAGGCTTTCAGGGAATATTTCATCCTTTTCTATAACGGCTACAGAGGATAAATACTCTAAATTAATCTGGTGTACAATTCCATGTCCCGGGGGAACAATCCTCACATTTTTGAATGATTGCTGGGACCATTTAAGAAAATCGTAGCGTTCTACATTTCTTTCAAATTCATCCTTCATGTTTAATATTATAGGCTCCTCTCCCCTGAAAGAATCTACAATTATGGAATGGTCGATTACGAGGTCTGATTTTGTTGCAGGGTTTACGTCATCGGCATTTAATTTATTTTCTTTGTAGTATTCCCTCATAGCAGCAAGATCCACCAGTATTGGAACACCTGTGTAATCCTGAAAAACAACCCTGGAAGGCTTGAATGCCATCTCTGACCCTGATTTCATCCTGGCTATGTTTTCAATTGAACGTTCATCAATATCAACACCGTCATAGTTCCTCAAAACGTTTTCAAGCAAAATTTTAAGTGAATATGGCAGATTTTCAATATCATATTTACCTGCAAGTTGTGCAAGCGGAAAATATTTCAGGTTCCGCCCGTTAATATTCATATTCTTATATTGTATTTCCATAAATTGTAAAGCCAAGATGATATTTTAAGATTTTTATCCGGGAGTAAGTCATTTACTTTTAATTTTTTGTTTCGATAAAGGTAGCCAGTGGAAATGTTATATAGCTAAATAGATTTACATTATTATGCAAAAATTGGATTCTATTACACCGATTATAACTCCATTTACGGATAATAAGGTAGATAAAGATAAAGCTGTAAGGCACGGAGAGGATGTTCTCAAGGGCGGCATGAAATATTTATTTCCTGCAGGAACCACCGGGCTTGGCCCATCTATGGCTTCAGGTGAGAAACATGACCTCCTGGATGCCTTTGCCCATATTCCTGACCATGTCATACTACAGGTTGGTTCCCTGAATCTGGAGGAGTCAATAAATCTGGCAAAAGAGGCTAAAAAATACAAAATACATGCAGTTGCAGCACTTCCACCCTACTATTTCACAGGAATGAAAAGGGAGTGGCTCATAAAATATTACACAAAACTCTCTTCAGAATATCCAACAATAATATATAACTATCCGGATACAACAGGATATAATATTACCTATGATATGGTTAACGACATAAAGAAAGCCGGGGGAGATGTAATAGGAATAAAAGAAACAACGTTCAATATGAATGATATACTTAATACAAAAATGTACGTCCCGGATTTCAAAGTATATACAGGGCCTGACCAGTACATACTTTCTGCATACAGGCTCGGACTCGACGGCTTTGTATCCGGTGCCTCAAATTATGGATATAAAATAATAAATAAAATAATAGAAAACTATGATAATAAGGATGGCGACAGGTATCAGTTCTTATTGAATGAGCTTGCAGACCTATCAAGGAAATATGGAACAATTTCTTCTATTTATGATATGGTAGAAATTATGACAGGGATAGATGCTGGAAACCCCCGTGAGCCATTCTTCAAATTAAGCAAAGAGGAAAGGAATTCACTGGAAAAGGAAATGAATGAAGCATTCAAAAAATATAATTTTAAACCTTAAAATTTATCTTAATTCCGCATAGGGCAGTAAATTATCCTTTATTTTCTTAAATTTTATCTCTACTTCCATTCCAATCCCGGGATTATTGCCGGAAATATCCATATATGCACGGAACCCCTCGCTGAACGATATTATTCCATAGAAACCATTATTGAATTTTGTGTAGCTGTATACTGTGCCGTGTCCTGTAGACTGCATAATTTTCAGGTCTCCTTTTCCACATACAGGGCAACTGTCCCTTGGATAATAGTATACCTTCCCGCAATTCATGCATTTAGTGAATGGCAATATTCCCATGGAAAAATGTTTATTATATTCCTCATAGATTTCATCCAATTTCATTTACTCACCCAGTATCATTGAGACTGAATGGTTTCTTGCCCATCCGCCCATTCCATTTATGAAAGCTTTGTCAGGAGTTTTAACCTGGTTTCTCCCTGCCATTCCGTTCATCTGCAATAGTGCCTCATAAAGCAATACACTCCCGCTCATATATGCAGGTTGCCCACGGTTCAGGCTTCCGCCTCCGGTGTTCAATGGAAAATCTCCATTAACAGATATGGAATTTTTTTCCAGAAATTCACCTGATTTACCAGGAGGCACAATGCCTGTGTTCTCAAGCTGTATCATTACCGTAATGCTGAATGAATCGTACAGTTCATAGAAATCGCATTTTTTAATGTCGTCTCGGAAGCGGGATGAACTTTCAGCTGCAGGAGTGATAGTTATATCATCGATTTCTGTAGGAAGTGCTGACTGGTGTGCTTCTCCATATTTTTGTATACGGATTTCCCTTAGCTTACCTGGATTTTTTGACACAATAAATGCGTGGAATCCATCTACAGGATAAACTATTTCCAGCAGGTGCAGTGGAGATGAGATAATAGGAGAGCCAAGTACATCCTCAACAGTAATTGATCCGGTAAACATTGAATACCCTGACCTGTTAGCATTTTCCCTCTGTTTGACTATGAGTGATGCCCTCTGTTCATCTGTTGTCCCGTATATTTTCATGTGGCGTTGAGCTAACAATGCGTAATCCGAAACTGGATTTGTATAATTATATCCTGACAGCAGGGGCTTATAAGGTGTGTTGGTAATGTCAGAATAAAGGTTTTCAATGGAATCCACTGTCTGTTTCTTTTTCCTTACTGCTGAACCTTTGCCCCCAAACAGGAGCAGAATATTTTCAGCCATCCCTGAATTTATAATGTGTTCAGCCCTCCAGAATGCGGAAAGCACTGATGGCCCACCATACTCCATGGAATCTATATATTTTGGCTTAATTCCAAGATAATTGCATATCTGGTCCGGAAAAAAATGCATGTATACATTTCCATCAAAGACACCTGGGAGAAATGTTGTCATAAAGCCATCAATATCTTTTCTCTCCAATCCAGCCATGGAAAGTGATTTATTTAGCGCCTCATTCATTATTTCATATGCTGTCCCATCATAATTTTTGTATATAGCTTCTGAAAAACCCCTTATCATTGATAAACCACCTCTACAGAATGTATTCCTGACCGTTTAATCTTTCCAGATGCGTTCAATGGCATGTCCCTTACAAAGATTATCCGTGCAGGCACCTTATATCTTGCCAGTTCTTTTTTACATACGCCGTAAATATTTTTCTTCATTTCTTCGTAGTTATCTGGGATTGTAGACAATTTAACATACGCAACAGGGACTTCACCTTTATATTCATCATTTTCTCCAACAACTACAACATCTTCAACTTGATCACAGGTTCTTATTGCATTTTCAACCTCAGCAGGAACTACCTTATACCCGGATACATCTATAAGGTCTTTCTTCCGGTCAATTATATAGATATATCCATTGCTATCAATATAGCATATGTCACCTGTTTTCAGCCCGTATTTCCCGGATGCCTTTTCCGTGTCTTCCGGATTCTTATAGTACCTTCTTATAACCTGTGGCCCTGAAACTACCAGTTCACCACCCCTTGCCCTGACTATGCGTGTATAGTTTGCCGGTTTGCCAGCTGTAACTATGCCATTATATAATGGGATATTGTCTGTATATGGGTATTCCCATAGTGCTACTGGAGAAGTGCTCTCAGTTAATCCATATGCCATATATATCCACTTACCTGACATTTCTTTCCATTCTATTTCAGTTTTATAGGGCATGGGCATTCCGCCTGCCGACCATAGCCTCATGGATGAGAGCCTGGTTTTTATTTTATCAACCTTTGACCATGAATTGATCATAGCCCGGTAGGCTGTAGCAACAAACATGGTAATTGTTGTCTTTTCTGATTCTACAGTTTCCAGTGCGTTTTCCGGATTAAACCTGTATGTCAATGCCATGGATGAATGGGCCAGCATTGTCAACGATATACCAAAAATTAACCCTGTTATGTGGAAGAAGGGGGCAATACACAGGTTTTTGTCATGTGGTTGTACGGAATACCATTCACGGTATATATATGAAGCTGCGTATATATTGCTATGGGTTATCTCTGCAGCCTTCTGCCTGCCTGATGTGCCGGAGGTAAATACAAGCATGGCTATACTGCCAGGTTCTGGATTATATGCCTTGAATTCTTTCTTTATTCTGAGGTTTAATTCTTCTTTCATTATTCCGGAAATGTATTTTTCTGCCATATTATCCGGCAATTTTCCGAAAGTAGTGGGGTCTGTATATAAAACATGGACGCTGTGTATTTCCATCAGGCTGGAGAATTTCTCCCTGAATTCATTGCTGATTACCACCACCCTGGCGTCTATGAACTTAATTTTCCCTGCAATTTCATTCTCAGAATCCAGGGGGCTAAGTGGCACAAAAATGCAGGAATTTTTCCATGCTGCATACTGCACTATGGGAAACTGAGGTATATTCTCTGCTATTATTGCTACAATGTCACCTGGATCACAATACATAGAAAACTGTGCAGCAACGGCATTTGAATATCCTTCAAATTCTCCATAGGTCATAGTATTCTTAAAGTATATGATAAATGGATCGCTTTTTTCTGAATTTTCAAGTACCTCGACCATTGTTTTCACAGTGACATACCTCCGCCTACTTCAAGTAAAATTCCGTTGACATAATTGCTATCCTCTTTCATTAGGAATGAAACAGCGTTCGCAACATCATCCCCGGAGCCCATGCGTTTTAATGGAATTTTTTCAATAAATTTTTCCTTTATTTTTTCAGGCATCTGATCTGTCATCGGTGTTTTTATGAATCCTGGAACAATGGCGTTTGATGTTATATTATACCTGCCAAGTTCCCTTGCAAGCGTTTTAGTAAACCCGATAACCCCTGCCTTCGCAGATGAGTAATTGGCCTGCCCTACATTTCCATTCCAGCTTGCAGAAGAAATATTTACTATCCTTCCACATTGATTTTCAATCATTGAATCAACAAATTGCTTTGTGACATTGAACATGCTGTAAAGATCGGTCTTTATTACAGCGTCCCACTGATCAAATGACATATTTTTGAATAGAACATCCCTGTTTATGCCTGCATTATTTACTATGCCATATACTTCCTTTTTATCTATTGTTGAAAAAGCTTCAACGCAGGCATCATAACCAGACACATCACATTTTATCCCTTCGACGTTTCCATACCTGGAATCCAGCGACTTAGCCGAATCAAGTACGGCATTATCATAATCTACCATAATAATTCCGTATTTTTCTGATGCCATTTTTTCTGCTATTGATCGACCTATTCCCCTGTTAGACCCTGTTATTACAATTTTGCCTGACATAAATTATCATTCTCCAAGATTAAATAACAGGAATGCCGGCTATTTACATACATTATGGGGCTGAACCCATTGAATAGGAAATAGGCTCGAATTCCTGCTATCTATGAAAGTATAATATATACAGATATTAATTTTAGCGTTTACATGTATTTAAATTGGGAATTCAATTGTTATATATGGCAATACTTACTATTATTTCTGCACAGGGTGAAAGGAAATATAATGGCAAAATATTTTTATAAGCAGGTTATAATCAGAAATGAACAGGGTTATTCTTAATGTGGATACTGGAATCGATGACGCTTTTGCTATGATTTTGTTGAAGCAGTACAATATAACTCCAGAATTCATTGTCGCTTCCTCAGGAAATTCATTGCTTGAGAATACTTACAGGAATACAGCTGGTGTGGCAAAGTTGCTTGATTTCGATTGTCCTGTATACCATGGGTCTGCCAGGCCGCTTATCAAACCCCATTATTATGAAAATTTTCATGGAGATAATGGGCTTGGATCATACAAATTTAATGATACGGTTCTGGAAAAAGACCACCATAATGGAATAATTAAAATGTATGAAGCATTAAAACGGGAAAAACATACAATAATCTGTACATCTCCTTTAACTTCCCTGGGAATCCTCATGAGGCTGGATAATAGTATAAAAGAGAACATAGAACAGATAATTATTATGGGAGGGGCATTCGGCATTACCCCCTGTGGAAAGGGAAACATGGGAAATGCTGAATTTAATATATTTTATGACCCTGAAGCGGCTAAGATAGTCATGGAAGAGGATATCAATGAAACTATTGTTCCACTGGACGTTACAATGAACAGGGAACTGGCAATAAAAAGTATACCGCCGAATAGTTCTGGCAGCCCATTAGAAGATTTTATCCATAAAACCACAAAATTTATGATAGAAGAGCATGGCAGTTTTGAAATGCATGATCCCATAGCAGTATTTTCCTTCATAGAACCTGATGCCTTTGAGTTTGTGGATGGGGAAATTACAGTGAAACCTGACGGGGCTACAGGATTTATAGAAAAGCGTGGAGGAAAGAAGAGAGTGGCTACCGGTATAAATTCAGAAGCCTACCGCAAAGGGCTTGTGGACAGGATATATGGCAATTTGGCGTAGACAGGAACAATGGATCGGTACCAGCTAAATAATTGCTTTTTTGCATATGACTACTGCCTAAATAATTATCTGGAATTATAATGATGTATAGAATTTAAATGCTTTTCAAAAAAACTTTATTTATTATTCAAATAAAGCATAATGAAATCATATGATTTTTATATTTCGGCCCCTCTGTTTAATGAAATGGAATTGAAATTTAACAGGGAACTGGCAGCATTTCTGGAAAAACACGGATTTACAACCTATCTGCCACAGAGGGATGGTGGGGAGGACGAAATGCTTTTAAAAGACCCTGATTTATGGCCTGAGACGAGCAAAAGGGTATTTAACAGAGATGTTGATGCCCTTAAATCCTCATCAGCACTTATTATGGTGATGGATGGCAGGGTGCCGGATGAAGGTGCCTGCGTTGAACTTGGAATGGCTTATGCCTTTGGCAAAATATGCATCGGATTCCAGACCGACAACAGGAGATTTGCATCAGGGCAGAATAACCTGATGCTGGATTATTGCATGTCATATGATATAGTGCATGACTGGAATGGCCTGGAGGTGCTTTTAGGAAAATTAAAGGAAAAAATTAATAGATAATATCCCCGGTCAAGAATTTAAATACTATTTAACCATTTATGGATATGAATAAGACCTACCTGTCCCGGAGAACCATCAGCTCAAACCTATATCTTAGCTTTAGTAGAGATGAATGGGCAAAGAGAAGGGGGAATCTTAATATTACTCTGTCAGAAAGTGATATTAAAGGGATACTTGCATTAAATGATAAAATCACTGCATCTGAAATACAGGACTTTTATTTTCCTATTACAAGGCTATTGCAGCTCTCAATAAATAATAACATTAACCTTTACAGGGAGAGAAACGATTTTATGGGCATTAAGCCCCGGAAAATGCCATTTATCATCGGGGTGACAGGGAGTGTTGCTGTTGGAAAAAGTACTACTTCGAGGCTTTTGAAAACCCTATTAGAGAGAATAAATCCAGATTTGAGAATTTATATAGTATCAACAGATAATTTCCTTAAAAGCAATGCCAGGCTCATGGAAGAGAATATTATGGAAAGAAAGGGCTTCCCTGAAAGTTATGAAACCCAGGACCTTATAAATTTTCTTGTTGACATAAAATCCGGTGTAGCCCGCACACAGATACCGGTATATTCACACCTGAAATATGACATACTTCCGGAAAAGCAGGACATTGTTGACCCGGATATACTGATACTGGAAGGCCTGAATATATTGCAGGTAAAAAATCCTGGAAGGAAGGATGAGATTTATGTTTCCGATTTCCTTGATTTTTCAATATTTATAGATGCAAAGGTGGAATATATTAAGGAATGGTTTGTTGAACGGTTTTTCCTGCTAATGGAAACTGCATTTAAAGACAAAGACTCCTATTTCAGGAAGTATTCAGAGCTTACGAAGGAAGAAGCCAGGGAATTATCATCAAAGATATGGGATAACATAAATGGCAAAAATTATTCAGAAAATATTGTTAAAACAAGATACCGTGCAGAATTGATAATCGAGAAAGGAAAAACACATAATATAGAGAAAGTTATGATGAAGAAACTATAAA
>JAJZWN010000008.1 GCA_021846695.1 Thermoplasmata archaeon | reverse complement strand
CTTTATGTTCCTTACATCTCTGAAGGAAATTTCAACCAGAATAAATGTAGCCAGTGTTATTATCCCTGCTATTATGAACGGAATTTTATAGCCTATGTACTGGTCAAGTATAGCCCATCCAAATATTCCGATACCACCGCCTGCAGCAAATGCCCCATTGTAAACACCAATATGGAATGCAGATTTGTTTTCCGGTATAACAGAGAGTAGAAGGCTTAAGGTCGATGAAAAGAAAAAAAGCTCCGGATAATCCGGAAAAAAATCTTGAAATAATTAATTCGGTGAAGTTGGTAGAGAGACCGGAGATAATTGCGAATATCCCCATGAGCAGCAATCCTGTTAACGATGTTTTTTTATCACCTATATAGGATGCAAGTAACCCACCCACTACCTGAAATATAGCTATGCCAAGATAGAATGAGGTAACCAGGGCACCCAGTGCAATTAAGTCAATATCGAAGCTGGATTTTATGTATTTAAGTGCCGGGGCAATGTCCATCCAGTTAAGGGCATACAATGCCCTAGCATTATAGATTAAACCTGCCCTTGCATGGTAATTCATATGAAATGGGACTAAACAATATATATTAAATTTATATTGGAATGGTAATTAAATACCATTCTATCCTCTTAAAACAATTTTCTTGCGGCGCTGTCCAGCCCTTCGAAGGTCATAGGGTGCTGGTGTGGCAGTTCTGCGAAATCCCTGGCTGTTAATCCCTTTGAAAGTCCCATCGATATTTCATTGATTATATTCCCCGCATCATTTCCGATAACATACCCACCTATTATTTTCATATCTTCATCAAAAATTAAATCTAGCTCCCCTCCTGGCTCATTGTATATCTCTGCAAGGGAATCATCCGCCATTTTATATTTTGACTTTATGTATTTTATGCCCAGTTCTTTTGCCTTCTCCGGTGTAATTCCGGTAAAAGACATATTTGGAATAGTGTATACGGTAAATGGTACACAATTGTCCTGGAAGCGATCAACAGGCATATCTCCTGACATGATGCAGTTTGCGGCTATCAGTGACTGCCTTTTTGCGGCATGAAATAATGGTGCAATGCCATTCACATAGCCTGTTGCATATATATTCGGTATATTCGTCTGCATTGATGAGTTTACTATAATTCCCTTTCTGTTAAATTTAATGCCCGCTTCTTCAGTTCCTTCCGGAATAAGTGGTTCACGGCCAGTTGCCATCATTACACAGGCAGTAATAACACTGTCACTTTTTCCGTTATTATCAATTATAGTAGTTTTGTAGCCATCCCCATCTGGTTCTATTGAAATTACACTGTTGTTAAAATGTACCCTCATATCAGGCAATAATGGCTCTAATTTTCCAACTATCTCCGGATCCATGTCCATCAGGATTCTATCAGAACGTTCAATAAGCTCTACCCGGGAACCCATGATAGACATGTATGAAGCTGTTTCTACACCTATGTAGCCTCCGCCTATAATAGCTATAGACTCTGGAAGATCCTTGATTTTAGGGTCAATCCTGAAAAGGTCTGCACTTGTTATTGCGTATTCAATCCCTTTTATTTGCGGCATATATGTGTATGCCCCACTTCCAATGATTAAGTGCTTATAATTGAGTTTTATATTGCCAGCCTCAGTTTTTACCTCTACTGTGCTGGAATCTATAATTTTTGCAACACCCTTTAAGATTTCTATTCCTGCTTCCTCCAGTTCTTTTCTGTGGAGCCCGTTTCTTAAAATTTGAACTTTGTCCTTTCTTTTTAAAATATCCCTGTAATTTATCCTGAAGTCGCCAAAATCGCTTATACGCTTATAAGTGTGGACTGTTTCTATGATTGCTTTTGAAGGCACACATCCTTCAGCTAGGCAATTTCCAGACATTATTCCCTTATCATCTATCATAATGACAGAGAATCCCGCCTTTTTGAGCCTGAAAGCTGCAGGGTAAGATGCTCCACCTGCCCCTATTGTTACCACATCGAATGATTTCATCTTATTGCATTATACGATTCTATAAAAAAATAGCCCATTACCGGATAATATTCAATATGATATGTTTCAGGCAATCAGGCTACGGGCTCTTTAACTTCAGTTAGTTATATACAGGTTAATTAATCACTTCATGAATCTGCATATCAATTCTTCCTGTAGCTTAATTTGCCTATTAAACTAGCATAAATTATAAGAACACAAGGTAGAAATGCGTGATAAGGTGTACCTGTGGGAAGTGAGCTACCTCATGCTAAAGCATAGAGGCTTCCTGCTTCACTGACCATGCTTAACTTCACATATGGGCTTATATTAAGCCCTTCAAAGCCAGAGGCAATAATCTCCACAGGCGTTAATTCCCTACGCTCCATAGGTACATTTAAATTTATATTATATTTCTTAAAATAATTATTTAATTTTTTATTTTTAATTTTTAATAATTCATTTAATTTTTTAATTCCATAATACATATCATTTAATGCAGAATTATAATCCCTATCTATTATAAAACCACAGTTATGGCATTGATATATCCTTTCATCTAATTTTATATCATATTTATTATGGCAATTAGAACATTCCTTTGTGGTAGGAATAAATTTATCCAGTAATATAAGTGTTGATGCCTTATGTTTAAGTGCATCGATTATTCCACCTATACCTGTAGATTCTATTTTCCTGCCAAAGAGATGCTTCCATCCTCTTATATTGTCATTCTGTGTTATTACTATATCATAATTGGATGTTAGATAATGGGTTATTTTGTTAATAGTGTCTTTTCTTCTGTTCATTGTCTTATTCTGTTCTTTGTTTAATTTATTTTTGTTTTTATAATAATTCCTGGATTGCCCTCTACTTAGTTTTTTAGTTCCTTCTGCATATCTGGCTTTCCTTGACAATGACCTCTGCAATCTTATTTCTTTTTTGGATTTTGGTATATTATAGTTTAATATTGATCCATTAGAGCATGTCAACTGGTTCTTTATTCCTAAGTCAAATGATATTATTTTTTGATTATTGACAGGTTTTTCTAAAATGTATTTATTTTTATACGCTGTTATGTTGATATAATAATTATTGTTATTATTGATTAACAATGCACTTGCCGGTTCATAATAGCATTCTAAGTTATCCAGGCCATTTACTTTTAACAACTGCTTTATATTCTGTATTTTAATATAATTATTGTTTATTATTTTATATGTTATAGTATATTGATTCAATGGTATTGATGTTATAAATGATTTAAATTTCAATTTTCCAACTTTAAAGCCATTCTCTTTTAATTTATGGAGGCCTCTTATATTGTCCATTGCCCTGTTAATAATTTCCTCCTTCATCTGTGATGATAAATAATTTAATTTCCTTGTTTCATAATGGTCTTTTACATATACATTTACATTCTTTATTTTAGGGTCTATATTAAAAATATCATTGTTGAATTCTTTGTTTATAACATAATTATATAGCCATTTAGCTTCTAAAAAGATTGTGTTTAATGCCTTTATAGTATTATTATTTAATTTATCATTGTCTATTTTTAGTTTAAGTATTATTACATCCTGTGTTTTTCTTCTTTCTCTTGTTATTCTTAAGGAATTTTTAATTTTGTTTCTCTTTTCTTCTATCATACTTTCTTCTATTAATTTTATTATATCAATTTAATATATAAATTATTTCCATTTATTTCTTTATTTCCAGAAATCCATCCACATCTTAAACTCAGTGGCTTTCTTTCTGGTAGAATGATTTGTAAAATAAAGGATTTTGAGAACCCCCATATTATTTATTACCTGACCGGTCAAACAGAACACATAAATGTTGTTAGCTCTATGCAATTATTCCGGAACTCCCACCAGTATCATTTTTAATGCTATACTTACCATTATCTAATTGATTTCCTCTTAGTTAACTATGTTCCCCGGCAATATTTCTATTGTTTTTTTCAATAATATTTATTAGTGTATTCTATATATTAGTTTATGGCCACAGAGCATCTGGAAATTAAAAAAATCAAGGGCCAGAATTACGCTTACAGTACAGTTAACCTCTGGGACAGGGAAAATAAAAAAGAGATAAAAATAAGCAAGTATATCGGTAAAGTAAATGGAAATAATGAGATCATAAGAAAGGTGAACCTCCCCGACAGGTCATACCAGTACGGTGATGTGGCATTTCTGGTTTCAATGAACTATAACTTAATTAAAAAAATATCGGAAAATTACGATAAATACTGGAAAGAAATTATTACATCTGCCTTGATAACAATAGTAGGGCGCATTCCACTTGAATATGTAAAGGGATACTACAGAAAAACCATACTCTACCATTACTGGCCAAAATTGAAACTTGAACCAAAAAATATTACCTCAATGCTAAGGTATCTGGCATATAACAAACTTGCATTTGAGAATCTTGAGGAATATGACGATAGTTCATTAATAATGCACGTTGAAATAGTAATACCTGTATACGCATTTAATGGAAAAAGCAGATATGCACGTGATAACATCACACTGGACATAGTTTTTGAGCCTGCCCAGATGCGGATACTGAATGTGGAATATTTTACTGGGTCCGAGTATATGCTTTCCAGATTTATTTCAAGGACTGAAGAAGCCGCAAAATATGACGGGGTTCTTATACTGGACTCCTTACATTCTACTAAAAAGGACATTAACCTTTTAATACGGGAAAATAAATTTTTTATTGTGGAACTTTCGCCGGATGAAACAAAAAAATTTCTGGATAAGGTAGACCCGTCAGGGAAAACAATGCTAAGAAGGTCTTTTAATTCGCTTTTGAACAGGTCAATTTATTATTACAGAATCAGCATGGGCAACCTTCATTATTTTATCATGGATGATGCATATCACGGGGAAAGTGAGTCCATCAAAGTATCCGGCAACAGCTCTATTATGGTTGCACTGTCCAATATGGATATAGACCAGGGATTGGTGTACCAGGCAATTAATATTAAAAGATTCATGTATTCATCCATATCAAGTTCTAAATACCGCCTGGATTCAGACAGAAAGATGATATCAGGTAAAATGGAACTGGATGGATATGTACTTTTTAACATTATTGCCATGAAATTCTATATGTCACTGTACAGGAATACTATTATTCCAAATCCCGGGAGGCACAAACTGGTGGATTCACTTATGATCGAACTGTCCACGATAAATATGTATCTTGTAAAGGGTGAACTGTACCTGCCCCGCATAGGAAAATCAATAATGTCCGATTTGAATTCAGTTGGTGGCGGTATTGCTGATAAAATATTTTCTAAGGACCTGTTCAGTGAGTTAAATAATAAAAAGTAAATATTATATGAGTTTATTTTTCCCTGTATATATCATTCTGTACTTCCATATCTGTAGACCCTGCTCTCTTTATTGCTTCCGGATGTTTAATTGCGTAGATGACTATGGCTATTGCTGAAATAATTATGAATACCACCGCAGTTATTATGGAATAGTCAACAGGGTATGCAGGTGGCACGAAGCTGTAAAACATTGCAATTGCAAGTATTACCGTTGCAATAGCCGGAATCACAGCATGTGTTAGTATTTTAAATTCCTTTAATTTTTTATAGGTCACGCCAAGGCCGAAATTGCTCAGTATATGGCCTACGAAAAGTGCTGCAGATGATGCGGTAACAAGATAAAGGAAACCGTCTTCCGGGCCAATAAGCAATCCCGCTGCCAGAGACACTACATAGGCTACCCCGGCCATTGTTATTATTGCTATATATGGAGTTTTGTGTACAGGATGCACTTTAGAAAACATGGAAGGGCCAAGGCCGTCCCGGCTCATGGAAAATATCATCCTTGAACTTGTGTTTAATGGTGCAAGGGAACCGGCAAATAAACTATTTATGATAAATACGAAGAGCACTATGGTAAATGGCAGCCCCAGATATTTATCTGACACGATGAGCCCGGGTACGCTGGATGTAAAGAAGGTGGACATCTTCGATACACCCCATCCAACGGTAAGCGCATATGAAGTAAGAACAAATACAACCCCGGTAATAATGAAACTGATCAGCAATGCCTTTTTGATATTTTTCCTTGGCTGCTGTGCCTCTTCGCCCAGTGTTACTACTGCAGATGAACCAGACATGGAAAATATTGCAAGCACCATTCCCACTGCTACTGCGGCAAAGCCATCTGCAGGCCCCGCGGTAAATGGTACATATGTGTTTTTTGAACCCAGTGCTACAATTATAACCACCGATGTAATAACAAGCAGGGCTATTTCTATAACGGATGCTGTAAAGCTATATGCCAGTGATGGCTTTATTCCAAGATAGGCAATTACAGTCAATATTACTATAAATGCTGTCATAATTGGAATCCAGGTATATGACCCTATGTTAAAATGCAGGAAGTAGGATATGGTTCCGGGTATAAACACCCCGGATGTAAATAGTATGGCGTTTGTTATGACCATAAAATAACTGAACCACATCATATAACCTATTATTAAACCATAAGTTGGGCTTGCACCCTGGGAGTTAAATGTATAAAACCCGCCTGCGCCGTTTATCTTTTTTGAGAACTGGTAGGGTGTATTAATCCATATTAAAACACCAAAAATAGAAATTATATAAGCAAGTGGCAATGAACCCTTCGCGAATTCGGCTGCACCTGTCATTGTGGCTGCCACTGCACCGAGCGGAGAAATCATAGCGATGGATTGCCCGAGCAACGAGTAAAATCCAGCCGCCCCCTTTTTCAGGGTTCTGCCTTCAGAAATTCTTTCCATGAATCCCGTATTTTATTATTAATTTAAGGCTTTCTGAAAATTACATTTCTATTCAGCGTATTCATCAATATACTGTTCTCCAGATTCGATCATATCGGTAATTTCAGATGTCCTGAATCCTGATTTTACAGAAAGGAAGTAAAATATCAGGGATACCACCATTACTACAAGGAAATCATATGGAAATGGAAACAGATTTATTCCTCCAAAGTTGGATTCACCAAGGTATGAGAGAATAGTTAATGCAATTATTAAAAGTGGCACCCAGTATCCGCCTTGTATATTTTCCTTTGTGAATATATTGTCAACATGATGAAATGCAAGGAATACCAGATAAACAGCGAAGCCGGCAAATAATATTATAGCGATATACGCAACGGTTGGCCACCCGGTCCAGTAGACTATCAGGGAAGCACCTATAAAAGCAACAGGTGAGAGGATACGTGCGTATGGCAGTTTAAATGGCCTCTTCAGATCAGATGCCTCTCGCCTCAGTACCATTAATGTTGAACCACCCAGTATATAAGTAAAGCCTGCCACACCGGAAACAAGGCCAACAACCACATACCAGCTTGGCAATGGCACCAGGAAAATTAAACCCAGAACAAGGCTTATTAATAATGAAAATACTGGAACCCCTGTCCTTTTGCTTACCTTTCCAAACGTACGGGGAAAATATCCAATTTCTGCCAGGCCATACAGAGATCGGGTAGCGGTCCCTGCTGCAATATTAAGTGTTCCGGCAGGTGATATATATGCATCTGCATAGAGAAGGTATGTTAACACAGCCAGAATGGCTAGGCTGGAGGATTTTGCCAGGAATGCAAAAGGAGCGCTATCAATGCTTTTTGCGTATGTTCCGGCAGAAGCTGACGAAAGCCCCAGCCACCCACCTGATGCAGTTAACAGTGATGGGTTGATGGCGGAAATGAAGGCAAACTGTAGCAGCACATAAACTACTATAGATGTCAGCATAGCATAAATTAATGCCCTCGGTATGTCCCTCTGTGGATTTTTTGCCTCCCCTGCAAAATTCAATGTATGCCTGAATCCTAAATATGAAAAGACTATCCCATCAGTTGATATGGCTTCAAACACTAATGAAATATTGTTATGTGGAAGAAATCCACCTAATGCAGGATTGTTAAAGTTCCCTGCATGGAATAACAGGAAAACCATCAGTATTATGGTAATTGATGGAATGATGAGTTTCCACCAGGTGATGCCCTGGTTTGTCTTCCCCATTAACTTTACGCCAAAATAGTTCAGAAAATAAAAACCCGCTATCAGTGCAGCTGCAATAAGAATGCCGTAGCCTGATAATAGGGTAACACTTGACGAGGGGTCAAGTGGATTTTTTGCGTAGTATATGAGTGCTGGTTTTGTTATATATGATCCGGCATATGTTATAGCGGCTTCAGCTTCCAGGGCGGGTGCTGCAACCCTTGCCGCAAAATATCCCCATCCAAAAAAAAGCCCTGCAATGCCTCCATGGGAATAATGCCCGTATCTTGTTATAAATCCACTTCTGGGTATCATTGCACCTATTTCGGCATATACAAGTACCAGAACCAGGACTATAGCACCCCCTATTATCCAGGACAGTATAGCAGCAGGGCCAGCTGTGCCAGCAGCTGCTGATTCGGCAAAGAGCCATCCTGATCCAATTATAGCGCCAAGGCTTAAGAAATATAAATCCCATGAAGTAAGCACTTTCTTTAATTTTTTATCATTGGATATAGAACCTGAATGCAGGCTATCAGTATCGCGCATTTGAAAGTATGGAAAAACATAATATAATATTTTCCCTGTAACTGCCAGACATATGTTGGCAATAGTATTATTCATAATATAAACTCCGGCCTCGGTGAAATGTTGAGGCGAAACGTTTTATTATGGACAATGTTGTGAGGTTATTGTTTGAAAAGTTCTATCATTTAATGAAATAATTTATAATCTAACCTTACACCCTGCCTTTTATTTCCTGATAAAGCCTTATAGCTGCTGGACTTGTTTTCCACATTCTGTTTAACCTTATACCAGGAAGCCTCTATGATTTGCCATGAGGTAGTTCACCGCATATTATACTATAGTCCATGATTACCTTAACGTGCCTGGAATAATATTATTATAATATTTAGTAATGTCACGGAATGGTTTCATTTTCATCAGATATACGCAACAGGCAGGTAGTCATAGTAAGCCTTTCTTCTATGATGCGATCCCTGGGCATGGGTGCTTCATGGCCTTTTATGGCCATCTTCCTGAGCCTGTATATCCATCTAGCTGTTTACATTGTGGGAATCATATTTACACTTCTTTCACTGATGTCAATGGTATTCAGTATCCTGGGAGGGTATCTGGCAGATCTGAAGGGCAGAAAATTTACACTTATGCTTGGAAGCATTTCCGGTATTTTTATTTACCTTTCCATTGCCCTAACATTTCTGTTCCACATCTATACTTTAACCATTATATTATTTATATTCTCATCATTTTCAGGGTCTCTTGTTTACCCTTCGGCCAGTGCCCTTATTGCAGATGTAACTAACCCGGAAAGCAGGGAAGGCGGTTATTCAATATACAGGATACTGTCCAATGTGGGATGGGCTGTCGGGCCGTTGATGGGTTCTTTTATTTATTCTACAGGCATTATTTACATATTTTATGCTTTAGTTGTGGCAAGCATCCTGCAGACTATAATAATTCTTTTTGTAAAGAAACAGAATGTGCTTAAAACAGGAAAAGGAACGAGAAACCCGTTTCTTGTGTATGATAAATACCTGTTTATTTTCAGTATTGCAACTTTCTTCATAATACTGCTTTCCTCACAGTTTTCGGTCTCACTTCCATTGTACAGCGAGATTGCAATAAAAATTAACGTTGCAGACCTTGGCTATATTTACGCGATTAACGGATTGGTTGTGGTTATCGGCCAGTATCCCTTAATTCAGCTATTTGCCCGTTTCGGGGATCTCATTACCTTCATAGCCGGGGCACTTTTTTATGCCCTAGGTTATTTTATAATAGCATTTTCAACCAATTTATACGGGTTAATGTTTGATATGGTTATTATAACAATGGGAGAAAACCTGACTACACCTACAATTAATACTGTTATATCAAAAATGTCTCCTCCTGGAAAAACAGGAAGGTATATGGGATTTAACTCAATGGTAAATTCCATAGGGCGGGCATTCGGGCCATCCATGGGAACATATATAATGTATACATTCCATTATAACGGGCTGGCAACATGGTCTCTCATAGCTATATTTGGCGTATTCTCTGCGATTGTCATTGTAATATTTGCAATAAGCTACAATAAATCTGGAAATACATACATTGCAAGGGGAACAAAAACCTGAATTATCAACATTAATAACATTATATATTTTAGAAAAATAAGAAATTCACAATCTAAAAAATTAATACATGATGTTAATATTAATTTCCTGTATTTAGCCTCATAGCAATAATGTCACAATTATTTTGGTTCCAGTGCCTCCTCCTCTATGGACATTTTAGCTGCATTTCTTACCTTATCTGGATGTATTTTGTACTCAATAAAGGTTAAAATCCCGGCAATGGGAATCCATGAAATTCCAATATAAACGGCAAGATTCTCCGGGTATTTACCTGGCGATATTACTGTGCCTGCCATTATTATAACGAGAATTACAATACCAATAACAGGAATAATTAAATGCTCAATCACCTTAAATTTGTGTATGCGCCTCATCATTACAGGCAGTGATATTGAAGCTATAATATGCTCCACATAAGCTGCATAGGCATTGATAAGCAGCATCATAAGTCCACCCTTCACAGGCCCGAATAATACACCAAAGATTATTGCAATTACAAGAGAAAATGCAAATATTGCAAGTGCGGCATTTGATGGAGTTTTGTATTTTTTATGAATCCTCCCTATACTTTCAGGGAGAAAGAGAATTCCATCCCTTGCAAAACTGTAAAAAATTCTGGAATCCGCATTGCTTACAGATATATTATATCCCATAAAACTGTTCACAGTAACCAGAATCAGCAGGATGTATATTACAGGGTTGAGTTTCCTGAAGAGAATGATACCGGGGTCAGGGCTGGTTGCAAATGATGCCATAGCAGATGGTCCCCATCCGATTGTAAATGCATATGATACAATGATAAGTGTTATTCCTGAGAGTATTACTGTTCCTATAAGGGCCTTTTTAATTGTCTTCTGTGGCGATACTGCCTCTTCTCCCATTGCAGTTATAGAAACAGTGGTGCCGAAATAAAGAATCATGGAGTAAATCATGGCAAAAAGAAGCTGAGATGCACCTGAAACATACTTTGTTGTAAAGACAGCCAGAGTATTCAGGTTTCCTGCATGAATTATTATAAGAGCAGAGCCAATAAGAAGAACTGCAACTTCTATCACGCCTCCTGCTATCTGGTAATCCGTGGATACCTTCATGCCCCGATGGGTGAAAATAAATGATATAAGGGCAGCAAAAAAGGCAACAGGAAGCCAGAAAACAATGCCTTTATAAGCAGGGTCGAGCAGGGTTATAAAAGCTGCAAGCCCCAGAAATCCGAAGCTGCCATATCCAATTAACCCGTAAAAAGCCATATTCCACGCCTGAAATGTTCCGGCTATCCCTCCCAGGCCTTTCCCGGCAAATGTATAGTACGACCCGGCTGAATTCACATGCTTGGAAAATTGATAACCGGTATTCATAATAAAGAGGTATGCAAAAACGCCAAGCAACAGTGCAAGTGGAGTGGCCCCCAGTGCATATTCTACTACTCCAGTTAATAAATATGCAGCATCTGCTGCAACAGAGAGAGTACCCATCGCCTGCCACACTAATCTGAAACCTCCAAGTGAATTTCTCTTTAATTGATCCACTTCAACCATAGAGGCTTAAGATATATCTATATTTAAAACTTTATAGGCGAAAATTAACTTTCTATTTTAGTTTTCTTCATAAAAGCAGTAAATATAAATCCGAGGATAACGAATATTACACCGATTAGATATATATAATTATACGCCGTACTATCAGGGAAAGGTAGCTGGATTTTTGTCGGTATGCCATTTATTATCTGTACACCAACAGTTACCTTTAGTGTATACATTGTTTCAAGTGCTCCTCCCACAGCTGGAGCAATGGACATTCCAATATCCCTGAATACCGTATTCATTCCTGTAGCTTCTCCGGCATTTGCCCTTGGCGTGGATGTTAAAAGTACGTTTATAATTCCTACCAGCATTAAAGAAATCCCTGCGCCAACGAACATGGTGTCCAGCAGAATTTCCGGTATAGTTGCCCGGTATAAGTACAGCAACCAGAATCCTACAATGTCAACTGAAAGGCCTATAATGATGGATAGCCGGGGGCCCCTGTGCTTTATAATTCTGGCGGCAACGGGTGCAAAAACCATATTCATAACTGTAGCAGGAAACATTATCAAGCCGGAATAAAATACGGTCTTCCCGAATCCCACAGGAGACGGATCCTGCAGAAGCGTAGGAACGGTAAAGAAAAGGAAATACATGGCAGCCATTGCAAATAATCCTACTATATTGGAAAGGAATATGTTCCGTTTCTTCAATAGTTTCATGTTTATAAAAGCATATTTGTAATGGCTTTCAAAATATGTAAATGCCGCGAAGAGGATGAATGCCAGGATAAACATTCCAATTATAAGATGTGAGTACCATCCATAATGTTCACCTTCGGACAATCCGAATATAAGCAACACAAGCCCTGCACCCAGCATTGAAACACCGGCAAAGTCGATCTTCTGCTTGCCTGTTACAGTGTTTTCCCGTATGAATATGTACGTTAATATTAAGAGAATTATTGCTACAGGTATTGCTGTATGGAAATCCCACTGCCATCCAAGGGTTTCTGTTATGTATGACCCGAGAACCAGCCCTATGCCTGACCCTATTGCAAAAGTTGCACTCATTATTCCCTGTGCAAGTGCAAGTTTTTCCCTTGGAACAACGTCATTTATTATGGCAAAGGCTATTGGAATCATTCCAAAGCCGATCCCCTGAACAGCCCTTACAGCTATGAGCTCATCCAGCGTATGTGCAAACCCGCCGAATGATATGGCAATTGTATATATTATTCCTAGAAGCAGGAAAACTTTTTTCTTTCCCACTATATCAGCCACCTTCCCGAAAATAGCAGCGGATACGGTACCTGTAATAATATAAGCAGTAAGTATCCACGAAACGTTGCTGTAGGTAGAGTGGAAAAATGTTATAAATACAGGAATTGCAGGGACAATCATAGTCTCTACATAGATGATAAGCAGGCCGGAAAAAGCCATTAATGCAATGGTGATATTTATTGATCTCTTAGACATTTTAATTTCAGACATATGTTTGCATATATAAAATTTATAAATAAACATTTTTTAAAACGAAACAATACAAATCCGTATTCAATATTAAAAAATTTGATAAATAAATTCAATATTAAGACTTTATACGACGAGTACAGGAATCTCCATTTCTTCCCTTAAAAGGCCACTATGTGCACCCTTCATCGTATATTTTCTCTGATTGAGGGGAAAATGGTATATGTCATTGTTTTTAGCAATCCCAATTACCCCCGGAAGGTTGCTCAGTGTATTTGCATCCACTTTTCCAAGAAGCTGGTAGTAATTCTGGCTTCCCTTTTCCACTAATTCCAGGTTGGTATAATGCTCTTCCAGATAGTCTTTAATATCCTTCCTGTTTTCCAGGAATAATGCACGTGAATCTCCATATGGTGGGAGTATCGAGATGTCCCTGAGCCCGGAATCATTGCCGAGATTTATTGTATTTCCAACCTCAACATGGCCATGGTCAGCTGTTATAACATAATCATATTCAGGATATTTTTTCATGATCATAGAAAGCTGCTGAAGTATATACCTCGCGTTTTCAATGGTATATGGATTGTTCGGACCAAGTTTGTGTGCTATCTGGTCAACATCAGCTGCATAATAGGAAATGAAATCCCTTCCCTGCTTTAAATTTTCTTCAAGGACATAGAAGCTGTGCACCATATTTGCATATGTGTCGGTTGTATTGTCTCCATATAAAATATTTGAGAATGATGTTTTGTTAATAAACCCCGGAATAATATTAACGGTAGAATAGCCTGCACGATTTAATGATGTTACCTTAGACTCAAAATTAAATATGCTGCTCATTGGATATGCCTTTTCCATTGAATCCCGCATATATGCAGCGGATGAAGTATAGCCCAGTATATTCACTATAGAGCCCAGCTGTTTGATATACAGCTGATATCCTATAATCCCGTGTTGCCCTGGAAATTTATTCAGAAAAAATGATGACAATGCATTTGATGTGGTTGAAGGAAAAACTGATGTGCCTTTAATCTCATTTTTAAACTCAATGCCTGTTTGCCTGTATATATTCCACCCAAGGCCATCCAGCAATATGAAACAGAGTTTTTTATTTTTATAATTCAGGCCAATGCCCTCCGATTCTGTACGCAATCCAAAATGCCCGAATATATCGCTTGAAAGGTTTACCAGTGTCTTTTCTTCCGGCAAAATAAAATTTTTATCCATGCTTCCATATGTTTTTTTAATATATTATTCCACGGTTTTATTTTTATATTCCACGCACTGCTTTACAAATCTTTTCGGAACGTTCTGGTTGGAAGGGAAATATAAATGTGCATATCCTGAAAGTATGTTTTTAGAGGAGTAGCCCTCTGATTTCCCATTCTCAAATTTATATGCTTCACTATGGCTTTTATTGAAAACTATACGTGAATAATGAAATTCGTGCCCCATTGCTTTCTCACCTTCTTTCAGTATTTCTCCCGGTGCTGCAGGATATATTTTCCGGTATCCCAGTGATAATCCCTCCATATGTGTTCTTGCAGGTATTGCCCCGACCATTGGATATTCAGCATCGCCATAATTTATGGATTCAGATAGGTACATATAACCCCCGCATTCAGCAAATACAGGCATGCCATCATCAATTTTTTCTTTAATTTCGGCAAGCAATGCACTGTTGCCAGAGAGTTCACCTGCATATAATTCAGGATAGCCGCCACCGATGTAAATTCCATCCATATGTGGTAGTTTTCTGTCAATTACTGGATCAAAATATATGATTTTCGCACCAAATTTTTTCAACAGTTCAATATTTTCTGGATAGTAAAATGTGAATGCCTTATTGTATGCTATTCCTATTGTGCACTTTTCCTTCTCCCGGCGATTATAAATAACTGGCTTATATTTTGATGGTTTAGATGCCGTAGATGAAATTTTTACAATCTGTTCCAGGTCAATACTGTTTCTTATAAGGGATGATAAATTTTTTAAATATGCATCGTTTATTTGATTTTCAGCAGCGGTTACAAGCCCCAGATATCTGGAACCGAGTTTTAATTCATTATTTCTCTTTATGCACCCCAGAACTTTTATCCCGGTTGTTGTTTCAATTGCCTCCTTTACCATGCTACAGTGGTAATCCGAACCTGCCCTGTTGAGGATAACCCCTTTCAGGAGGGCTCTTTTATCAAAATCCCTGAACCCTTTTACCACTGCGGCTGCACTTCTTCCTGAAGCTGAAATATCTATTACCATTACAATGGGAATTCCCAGAATGCGTGATATCTCGAAGGAACTGCCTTTCAGTGAATTGCCTGCCTTTCCATCAAATAGGCCCATGACTCCTTCAATAATTGATATGTCCTTTCCTTCTGAATTATGATAGTATATTTCCTTCACGGTATTGTTGCTTCCCATGACACTGTCAAGGTTATGTGATTCATTTCCTGAAGCAAAGTAATGGAATCCTGTATCTATATAATCCGGGCCAACCTTGAATGGCTGTACTTTCAGCCCCATATCGGTTAATGCCTTCATGATTCCAATTGACACTGTAGTTTTGCCCGTACCACTGGAAGGTGCAGCTATCATCAATCCCTTAATGCCCATGCAAAAACACCGATATTGTTGTGTTATTAATAATTTCCTTTGATACAAGCTCTTTACCGCCTGATGAGGATATCCTTGCAGATGCGTTGCTAACAGAGTATGCGCCTGTTGCCCTGTAAACTGCCGCAGACCGGGTTACTGAATTTTCATTGAGTTTTTCCGGTGGATAATAATTGAGCATACAATTTAAATCTCCAGCAAGCACTTTAAGGTCTGTATTCCCTTCTTTAATTGTAATGGTTGAAATGGACCTTATTGCTTCAAGATAGAGACTGTACTTCCTGAAAACTGATTCTATAGCGTTTTTCATATCAGTATACGTGGCATCTGTGGAAAAGCCGATACCAACATCAAGCACTTTTGGAATCAATATTATTCCATATTTATTATCCTCTATTTCATAGGAAACTGTTATCCTTTTACCACTGCCTGAATTATTCAATTCAGGTATCACAATATTTGTATTATTTGTTACCTGTACTGGAAGGCCGTCTATCAGATCCATGGAAACCGCAGGGAGATTTTGAGTATTTTTTATAGACATTGAATATTTTTTCGCCAGCATTTCCAGTGATGGAACTCCATTTACATCGGAAGCAGTGGTTATCACCGCTGAAGCATTCAATATTCCTGCAATACCCTTTGAAAGTTCATTTGAACCATGATGCCCCCCGATAACCGGAATAACAAATTTACCCCCGTCATCTATGACAATTATACAGGGATCCTCAAATTTATTTTTGATATATGGGCTTATAAGGCGGACAACCGCGCCCAGTGCCATTATAAATATTATAGTTTCATAACCGGTGAATAACTCCTTTATTGTTTCTTTCAATGAAACAAATATCTTTACTTTATTTTCAGGCTGGAATCTCTGGCTTGCAAAAATATCTGCCGGAAAACTCTCTGAAATCTTCCTGCTAATTTCCAGGCCATTTTCAGTGATTGCCACAATTGCCAACCCGTATTTTTCCATTGGGGATTATTAAATATATTATAATATATTTATGCTGTATCCCATGGTAATTATAGCCCGATGTATAAATAAGGGTAATAATGGAATTTTCCTTAAAACGGAATTGCTTCATAATTTCATATATTTGTATATGATTACCTGAAATTGAGAATTGTTTGATTGTGTCCAGAATTCTGTGTATTTATAAAGGTGATCTGCACCACTTAATTTAGGACAGTTATCATTGAGAATATATAAAGATATGACAATATCCTAAGAGTCTGCTATATTAATGATTATTGCCATATATAGAATATGCAGGTTAACCATTCTAGGAACTTAAAATATCTGGCAACCCAGTAAAAATCACAAGGATATACTGCAAAAATATGATGATAGTGTTTGCCTATGTAGATATAGTAAAATAAAGGATTTCATTAATCTAACTATATCATTCAAAGTGTCCAAATGTAAGTGGGGCGCACTATACTTATTCTCCCATTTGTATTTAAAATCATTGAATCTTATTATAGCTTCTTCCTTATTATCACATTTAAACATCTTATTTGCGTCTATAGTTATTTCCTCAATATCTTTCTCCCTTACATTGGATTTTAATCCTCTTGCATAGTGTATTGTACATAGCTGGAACTCTGATCCGGGATATATTTCCATTACTTCTTCATCTAAATTCTTTATTCCATCTGCTACAATTAACAATGGCTCCTTTAATCCTCTATTATAGAGGTCTTCCAGTACATCCTTATATGCATTATGTGATTCTTTAACTGTTAAATAGAATCCTAATAACTCATACTCTCCTGTTTCTTTAATTCCTAATGCAAATATTACGGGTTCTTTATCTACATTCCCCCTTCTTAAATAGAAGAATAAACCATCTAAAAATACTGCTATATACCTTTTATCCAGTGGCCTGTTAATAAACTTATAAACCTCTTCCATGGTTAAATCTGTTATTCTTGATACTGTGGATTTAGAATATTTATTTCCTAAAATATCTTCAAGTATACCTGCTATTCTCCTTGTAGATATGCCATTGGAATACATTGATACTATAAGATCTTCCATTCCTATAGACCTGTTATATGGTTCTATTACCTGTGTATGGAAATTGCTATCCCTGTCCCTTGGGATATTTAATTGTTTTATTTCACCATACTTTGTTTTTAGGTCTCTCTTATATTTTCCATTCTTTACTCCTGGATTCTCCTCTAAATATGCATTTAACTCTATTTCCATTAATTTCTCTATTTTCTCTTTTATTGTTTGCTTCAGTATTTTATCTATATCTACATTATCAAGAGCCGATATGTTTATATGTGTATTTTCCATATTTTATTACCTCCCTGATCAAAAGAGGTATCCTTCCCTGTTATTTAATGATTAAATTCATTGATAACAGGGGGTTTATATTTACACAAAATTACATACACAACCTATATACTATAAAATGGTATAAAAAATAATTAGTTAATGGAATATAATTACCCTAGTATCAATGGATAAATATTTATATTTTCTAAAAATAGAGTTATACCGGGGAGCTAAAATGCTGAGAGGATAAGGATCGACCCGTGCAACCTGATCCGGACAATACCGGCGGAGGGAGATGGATACGAATAAACAGTTTATAAATGAAAGGTGTATAATACGCTAAGTTCGAAGCAGCGCTTCATGTTAATGTCAAGCGCATCCGGACTTACTTTCTGGGGCATAGTCGCTACATTGGGGCCACTGGCTGCGGCTGGTTCCATCATAGGTGTTCTTCCACATAGTTATAAGGTTCTTGTTCTTCTCATAGGCCCATTGTTTGTGCCCTTCGGAAACTTTACAATGGGAATACTTACAGACCGCATTGGAAGAAAGAAGATTTTTTTAATCACCATGATTATGTATGGCATCGGCATCGTAATAATATCTTTAAGCTATACATTTATCCCTCTTATTATAGGGCTTATGCTTGCTGAATTCGGGGTTGGTGGAGAAGAAATTCCTTCCCTTTCCCTCGTTTCTGAGGATTCCCCAATATCCCAGAGAGCAAAATGGCTAACAATAATATCTGATTTTGACAATATTGGAAGTGCCATAATTGCAGGGCTTTTCCTGGTTCTGGTAACTTCCTTTGCAGATAGGGTTGTACTGCTTTTAGCGGCATCTTTTCTGATTATTGTAATGATATTTTCCCGGCTATCCTTGCCGGAATCGTTCAAATGGGAAAATATCCATGGAAAAGTCGAAAATTCAATAAAAACCAGATCCAGCCTTTATATAGATTCTGCCGGGGAAACTGTTAAAAAACCATCCTACACATTGACCCTTTCCGTGCTTATGGCTATGGCAATCTCACAGTATACAACGTTCGGGCTTATGGCATATATAATAGGGCCGTATGAATTTCCCGGAGTTTTTACGGACGACATGATTATATTCGTTGCACTTCTAGGTGCCTCTGTTGCAGGATTTATTGCTGCACCGCTTATTACAAGGGGAAGGAAAAAATATACATTATATTCATACGGGCTTGGGTTTATATCAACTGTTGCTATTTTCCTCGTTATTCCACTTCTCAATAACGTTTTGATATTCTACCCGCTTCTGTTTTTTAATATGATGATGAGTGAATTTGCCTGGGCTTCAAGAACTACCCTGGAGCCGGAACTCTCGCCAACACGGATACGTGGAATTTTTATGGGTACCGTAAGGCTTGCACCTATGATTGTATATCCCTTGCTTGTGTATCTTACAAGCAATGTCTCAATTAGAGTGTTTATAATCATAAATGTAGGCCTGTGGCTACTTGGATTCATAGCAGCTATAGTATGGCACCACTATGGAATTGAGACGGCTAAGGTCAATATAGATTATCCGGAAGCCTGAATCGGGATTATAGTTTCTCAGATAAGTTAAAGCCACCTTTAAAAACAATAGTCCCATAGATACATAAACTCCGCATATGAATATGAATCATTTATACAGATAACAAAGGCCTGAGGAATGTTCAATTTAATAATATCTATTAGAAACTGAAATCTGAACAGATAAGCTGACATATTTTGATTTTGTGAGTCTTTTTTTATAAAAATCCCCGTGATATTCTGGGAAAAATATTCTATTTTTTAAGTAAAAACTGATTTGACAATAGCACACGAAAATTAATATATACTTTTCTTTATTAAGATAAGACCTTTAATGGATATAGATATAGACGAGAGTATTAAAAAATGGGAAAAAGATGTTATAGACACATCAAAAAACAACAGGCTGCTTTATTTTAATCCAGAATCATTTCTTAAAATAACTACGCCATCAATGTTATTCCTCTTTGATGACCTTGTTAACAAGGACAAAAAAATGAAAATACACCTCTCAGGCGCAGAGGAAAACAGGAAGAAAGACGAGCTCATATTTTCGAAGAATGAAGATATATCGAAATCTTTAGGTAATTTGTTTTACCAGGCTAATGCGTCATTAAAGGAACACGGTTCAAATGTACTGTATATATCATTCGGTGTCCTCAAATGGAGCGATGAAAATGGTAAAGAGGTGGAAACACAGCTTTTCTTTGTCCCTGTCACGCTTAACAGGAAAATGTATAATAACTATTCAATAGAATCCATGGAAGGCGATATATTTTTTAATCCGGTTCTCAGGGAAAAACTGGAACAGTTCGGTATAAAGTTTGATTTCAACTTTGATGATAACCTTAACCTGTCTGAAGCAATCAAAACTTTCAGGCTCACGGTAAAGGATTCTAAATGGACAGTTGGGAGGAATTCCTATCTTGGCATAGTCTCATTCACAAATAACACCATTTATAATGATATTAAAGGAAACCACGACGCAATAAAAAAGAACGACCTGACAAGAGCACTCGCCGGGGACTTTGAGGTAATTAAGAAACTTAACGATAAAATGCCGGCTGAAATAGATTATAATATCAATACAGTTATGGATGCCGATTCAAGCCAGCTTATGGCTATATATGCAGCCAGAAGCGGCTCGAGTTTTATTCTTAACGGCCCTCCTGGAACAGGCAAGAGCCAGACCATTGCGAATATCATAGCGGATTCAATGAAAAATAATAAAAGCGTATTATTTGTTAGTGAGAAAAATGCAGCTATTGAAGTGGTAAAAAGGAGGCTGGAAGAGGTTGGCCTGGGGGATTTCATTTTAAATTTTCATGGAAATACCCCTAAATCCGAAATAATTAAATCACTTCACCGTTCGGTGGAAAATGACACACATGCCCAGAGAACCCTTGTGCCAACAGACAGGTATTCAGGAACACTGAATTCCTATGTACGTGCAATACATGAAAAAAGAGGAAAGCTCGGGCGGTCCATCTATGACGCATGCCAGATAGAGCTCAAAAATAAGGGAAATCTGGATATAAAAATAGACAGGCGCCTTCTTGACCTTACAGGTGAAGAACTTGATTCCCTCGAGTTCCAAATTTCCGAATTCAACGATTACCTTGACATCATAGAAAATTATGGCAAGATACCTGAGAATTTCAGGCTTGACAGATACCGTGAAGACCCCGAGCATTACTACAGAGGATTGGAGTTAATTCAGAACGCGCTGGATCGAATTGAAGAAATAGCTCCAGCTATACTCACCACAACTGGGGTAGATATACAGTCAATGGAAGATATCAATATGCTATACAGATTCGTAAATGTCCTTAACGCTGGAATAACCCTGGATGAAGCATATACGAACCCGGATTTCATTAAAGAAACTGCTGCCTTGCTGGATTCCGGGGATAAAATCAGGTCTGAACTGGATTACATGATGGGGATATTCCTGAAAAAAAGGAAAAAGCAATTTCTGGACATGAACCTGAATTCCATCAGGAAGGACATGGAGGAAACCTATTCATCAAGATGGAAAAGACATTCAGGAGAATACAAAAAACTCCTGAATGAAATCATGGAAAATACAGAGGACAAGTCCAGGAAACAATACGAAGAGATATTGGAAGACATTACATTTGCATTAAAAATAAAGGCAAAACAGGATGAACTCTCCGTTGTAGAAAAAGAAATTTCGTCCAGAGATATTGGCGCTTCCAATGTATCAGAAAAAATAAGGTATGCCAGAAAATTAATTTCAATATTTCCGGAAAATGCATTGAAGGATGGCCTGAGAGAGCTTATATCCCATCCTGTTGACCCAGAATATATTGAGGACATAAAATCAATTCACAGCTCACTCATAGATGGAATAAATTACCTCTCGGATATATTCCCGTCCTACAGTGGATTAAACACAGCCACCATGGAACAGATGCGGCAGGCAATTGATGCGGCTTCCTCCTTTGATATTGACAGGTATGTTAAATTCAGGGAACTATACGAGGGGGTAAAAACTTCCGGAATTGATATTGCCCCACTTTTAAATACAAGGGTGCACATGAATTCTATTCTCCATTCCTTCAGGTACATTTTTAACCATGAATTCGCCACCTATTATGTAAGAAATGATCCCGAATTAAAGAATTTCAGAGCATCTTCACACGAAAGGCTCATAGGCATGTTTATAGATTTTGATCGGAAGAGAATAGAAATAAACAGTGCAAACCTTGTTGTTGAGTTATCAGCCCGGAGGAAAGAAGCACTTTCCAGATATCCGGGGTCAGCCATGGTGATCAAAACTGAAAATGCCAAAAAAAGGCTTCAAAAACCGTTAAAAGTTTTATTTTCGGAATTAAAAGATATACTGCCCGGATTGAAGCCATGCATTATGATGAGCCCGGATAATGTTGCTGCTTATCTGGAAAATGATGCGAGCTTTGATTTGCTTATATTTGACGAAGCATCCCAGCTCACCCCGCCGGATGCTGTTGGTTCCCTCATAAGGGCAAAACAGGCAATAATATCCGGGGATACGCAGCAGTTGCCACCCACCACATTTTTTGAGTATGTTAATCCATCAAAGTATGAAGATGACTATGTGGTTCTTGATAATATACTTGACCAGTTCGATGCCATAGGGCTCTCCAAAATATGGCTCAAATGGCATTACAGAAGCGTCGATGACCGTTTGATAGCTTTCTCCAACAGGTATTTCTATGATAATTTGCTTGAGACATTTCCTTCTTCCTATAGAAAGTCAAAGGAGTCTGGAATACAGTTTGTCCGGGTTGAGGGAGTGTATACCAGAGGCAAAAGCAAGACAAACAAAGCCGAGGCGAATGAGGTTGTAAGGGTAATAAAAGAGGAACTTTCAAATACAGATTCCATCGGCGTCGTTACACTCAGCGAATCACAGAGAGTTGCCGTGGAGGATACATTAAATTCCTATTCGCGCCACGACCCGGTTCTGGCTGAACTTCTTAATAATGATACAATTTTCATAAAAAATCTGGAAAATGTGCAGGGAGATGAAAAGGATGTCATTATACTCAGTACCGGCTATGGAAGGGATGAAAATGGAAAAATAACAATGAATTTTGGCCCCATCAATACGACTGGGGGTGAAAAACGGCTGAACGTGGCCATAACAAGGGCACGGAAAAAATTCATAGTTGTGTCGTCCATGGATCCTGAAGATATAAGGGTTCCGGCAAATTCTGGCAAAGGCCCTGACCTTTTGAAGCAGTACATGATTTATGCAAAAAATGAGGGAAACAATGAGCATCTTGAAGAATTCAAGAATAATGATGCAATTATAAACGATATTGCATTGAAATTGGAGCAGGAAGGATTCAAAGTAGCTAAAAATGTAGGTTATTCAAGGAACAATATACCACTGGCCATTATAGACCCGGATGATCAGGACCATTACATACTTGGCATAGAGACGGATGGAAAAATATACAATAGTATGAAAACCGCATCGGAGCGTGAGCGCATAAGGAAGAAAATCCTTACAGACAGGGGATGGAACCTGTACCGTATATGGTCTATTGACTATATGAAAAACCCTGAAAAAGTATTGCATGATTTAATTAACTCGGTTGGTAGGCTTGGAAATGGCGAAAATGCAAAAAGCGCTGGGAGGGAGATTTGAACTCCCGGGCACTTACGTGCACAGGTTTTCCAGACCTGCGTCTTACCAGGCTAGGCTATCCCAGCTTTAACCCTTAATAGATTTTTCTTATAATACCCTTTCGAATAATGGAATGGTTACACTTTTCTCTATCCCATCCATTGTCCTTAGCTGTTCAAGCACAAATTTTGATAGATCCCTCATTGATTTCTGTGCGGTAAGCAGCACTATATCCCAGTCACCGGTTACAATTGAGGCCGATATGACATTGTCCATTTTTGATAAATTTAAACACAGTGTCCTCTGGTCTATGGATGCTTTGGGGTTATACTGTATCATAATATATGACATAACAGAATACCCGAGTTTGTCATAATTAAGGTCAACTGTATACTTTTTAATAAAGCCGTCCTTCCTCAGGCGTTCCATCCTCTCGAAAATAGTAGCACGGGGAATTTGAAGTGCGTTGGAAATATCAGAAATTTTATCCCTGCCGTGTTCCTTCAAATATTCAATTATTTTCATGTCCTTTTTATCGATATTCTCTAACATTAAGGCAAAATGATATAGCAGTATATAAAAGATTTGTTTTAAACACGGAAAACCATGTAAAATGTTTATAAATTGTGATTTAATTAATATGTTATGGAAACGATAAACAAAAATGAAGAGTATGTAAAGGAAGAAATTACAAGATCAATGCAACACCTTTCTGATAAGCGTGTGCAGCATGCAATAAAAGTACAGAGCTATATACGGTCATATGTGACAGATTTCCTGAGGGAAGCAGGATATATTGAAATTGCACCGATTATTATTTCTCCATTGACAGACCCACTGAACCATCCGGTTTATGACCCGAAAATCCATGCTTACGGCGGCGATATGTGGATTACCCAGAGCATGATATTCCATAAGCAGATAGCTGTCCAGGAACTTAAAAAAATTTTTATCATGTCACCAAACGTAAGGCTTGAAACAGAGGAAAAATCAAAATCCGGGCGGCACCTCTATGAATTTACCCAGATTGATGTTGAGGCCCTAGAGAAATCAAGAGAGGAGATGATGTCACTTGCAGAGGATATGATAATATATACAATATCAAGGTTGAAGAAAGAACATAAGGAAGAGCTGGAATACTTCCACAGAACACTGCCAGATTATGCAAAGCCATTCCCTGTGATAACATTCGAGGAAGCGGAAAAGAAATATGGAAAAGGATTTGAAACACCATTATCAAAGGAGAGCAGCACGCCTGTATGGGTTGTAGATATCCCATTGAAAGAGAGGGAATTCTACGACCGTGAATATCCTGAAAAGCCGGGAATATTGAGAGATATGGACCTTATATGGCCTGAAGGGTTTGAGGAGGCATCTTCCGGTGGTGAAAGGGAATACGAATTGTCACAGATACTGGATAGAATCCAGAAGAAAGGGCAGACAGAGGAGCAGTTTAAATGGTTTATCGAGCTTGCAAAACAGGGCATAAAATATACAGCCGGATTTGGAATTGGCATAGAAAGGTTCACCAGGTTCGTCTGTGGCGTTGAAAAAATAGAGGATGTTACAACATTTCCAAAGGTTCCAGGAAGAATTTCCCTGTAGAAACACAATATTTATTTTTTAATTTATCTATATTAAAAGAATAAAATTTTAAAAATATTCAATCAAAGATCGTCTATAAGCGTTGCAAGGTTTAATGATATTTTATACAATTCCTTTCCCTTATCTGTCAATGAGTATTTTACACGCACAGGTTTTGCCGGTATTATAACTCTCTCCAGCAGGCCATACTTTTCCAGCATTCCCAGGGTAGTTGAGAGTGTTGTGGAATTTATGCCCTTAACATCCTTTTTAATCTGGTTAAAACCAGCTTCCCCGTGCCTTTCTATAGCCAGCATAATAGGTACTGTCCACATGCGCATAATGTCAGAATATTTATCCAGGAATTCTTTTCCTGAACCAATCTCCTTTAATTCCAAGTAGGTCAATTCAACTTCACCTGATCGTTTTAATAATACTTTCTAATATTTAAACTTGAATATAATTAACATATCATGAACAACATAGAAGAATTAAACAACAACACAGTAGAGATAGCAGAAAAAGCAAGCAGGGCTGTGGTAAGCATAAACAGCACAATCTACAGCGGCAATTTTGGCTATGGCATAACACCTGTGAAGGGAGCAGGGTCAGGCTTTATTATCAGCCATGATGGGTATATACTTACAAACAACCACGTTATTGAAGGAGCCGAAACCGTTGATGTGGTACTCAATGACGGAAGAAAATTCAAGGGGGAAATAGCCGGAACAGACCCCCAGACCGATGTGGCACTTGTGAAAATCCCGGGAGATGACTTTCCCGTAATAGAACTTGGAGACTCTGAAAAGATAAGGGTAGGTTCAATAGTACTGGCTATAGGCAATGCGCTGGGGCTTCCCGGCGGGCATACTGTATCAATGGGCGTAATAAGTGCCAAAAACAGGCCAATGCCATGGGCAGACTTCATATTTGAAGGGCTATTGCAAACAGATGCTGCAATAAATCCAGGAAACAGTGGAGGCCCTCTGGTAGACTTAACAGGCAAAGCTGTTGGAATAAATACGGCAATGATAGCACAGGCAAATGGAATAGGATTTTCCATTCCGGTAAACACCATTAAAAAGGAACTGAATGATATAATAAATACCGGCAAAGTTAAAAGGAATTATATAGGCATCTCTGGAATTGAGATCAATGAATCGTCTCAAGGGAGATATGGCGTCAAACTGGAAAATGGTGTTATGGTTGCAAGAATAGACAGATATTCACCTGCTTACGATGCCGGGTTGAGGCCAGGGGATGTGATTACAGAATTTGCCGGAACACCCGTAAAATCTATGAGAGACCTTATTAAAGGTGTAGCTGAGATGAAAGGCAACACAGATGTTATATTCATCCGTGGAGGGTCAAAATACAGGACAACCATAGAATATAAGAAGGAAACTAAAAAACGTATAGAAATACTGGATGCATAAAAATTTTATTTTTTATAAATATATGAATTTATAAAATCCAGATCCAGCAGTTCTTCTATTTTTATTCTTTTTTGTTCTGCCGTATCCCTTGACCTTACCGTTACTGTATTGTCTTCAAGTGTCTGGTAATCAACGGTTATGCAGTATGGGGTTCCAATCTCATCCTGCCTTGCATATCTTTTTCCTATTGTGCCCGCCTCATCGTATACTATATATTTATCCTGTTTTTTCATATTTTCATAAATATATTCTGCCTTTTCCTTCAAATTTTCTTTTTTCATCAGTGGAAACACTGCAAAATGATATGGGGCTACAGGATAAGGGATTTTAAGGACATTCTTTCCATCCCTGGTTTCAAGTGACTGTGCCATCAGTGTGAGAAGAATCCTGTCTATCCCGTATGACGGCTCTATGACATATGGAATGAATTCTCTTTCCTCTATTTTTGTTGTCATGGTCTCACCGGAACTTGACTGGTGGTTGTTCAAATCGAAATCTGTCCTGTTTGCAATCCCTACAATTTCGAACCATTCATTGTCTATTAACCCTTCAGCATCCCATGAATCAGAAGCATAGTGCGCCCTTTCATCTGGATCATGTTGCCTGAATCTCAGTTTGCTGCTTTCAATGCCGATATTTTCAAGTATGTTCTGGGTTTTAAGTACAAAATATGCAAATGCCTGGCTGCTGATCAATCCTCTCTCAAATGCTTCTTTTACAGTAATATCCAGCTCCTCTCCGGTATTTGGCTTTATTTTAATTTTTTTATAATCGTAGAGGCTTTTAAACTCAAGGTTTTCAGGGTCAAGAAAAACCTCGATTTCACACTGGTTAAATTCCCTGAGCCGGATAAGGCTTTGCCTGGGCGAAATTTCATTTCTGAAGCCTTTCCCTGCCTGTCCTACTATCATTGGAAGTTTGCCTCTGTTATAATTGAAAAGCAATTTAAAATTTACAAATATTCCCTGTGCAGTTTCCGGCCTCAGATAATAATCGCCAGATACTTTGTACATAAGGTTAAAATCATAAATGTTTGTTATGCGGCTCCCGCATACAGGGCATTTGAGATAGGTATCGGATGCGATTTTCTTTGCTTCCTCAAGATTCGCCGGGATAATATCCTGTTTATTGAATGCCAGCACTGATTCAAATTTAAATTTGCTCTTGCACTTTTCACATTCAGCAGCCAGATCTGAAAATCTTGCAAGATGCCCGGATGCCCTGAAGACAGGTTCAGGAGTTATATTCGGCGAATCAAGGAATATTGCCCCATCCTCCATGTAGGATTCCTTCCATGTACGTATAATATTGTCTTTTAATAATACGCCAAGGGGGCCATAATCATAAAAACCAGCGAACCCACCGTATATTGAAAATGATGGCCAGAAAAATCCCCGCCTTTTTGCCAGTTCAACTATATCATCGTACATATTAATCCTTGAAAATTTTCATGATTTCTATATCGTATAGCATACCGTAAATCTCACCATGGCCTGTAAGGACTGGTAGCTGGTTATAATTTTCGCTTGACATCAGTTTAACGGCGTCCTCCAGGTCAGATTCCAGGTAAATTACTTTAGGTGAACCCACCATAAGTTTTTTTACAGGTATGTCAGGAACTGTAATATTTGATTTTGCTATAAAATATGTAAACACATTCTTTATTCCATCCCATGACCAGGGGTCTTCATCATCTGCTATTCCTGATTCCGAGGATTCTATGGTCTGGTACATTTTAACCTTGTCAAATATATCACGGTCCGTTACAAGGCCAGTGAATTTGCCTCCCCTGTTTACAACAGGGAAGGAATAAATCTGGGACAGGTTCATAGTAAGAAGTGCAACAGATAAAGGTGTATCCTCCCATATGGGCACTGATATGTATTCCAGAACCTCCTTAACCTTTACTTTCCCGTATTTTTCCTTTATAATGTTTAAAAAATTCTGCGGAGTAAGGATTCCTGTGACTTCATTTTTATCATTAACCACTACAAGATGCCTTTTTTTCTGCGTATAAAGCTGCCTGGCTGCTGTGTTAATGGAATCGTTTTCATTGACAGTAGGAGCTTTTCTCATCACCAGTGCTGTCTGTGTCTCATCCGGATTATAAAAAATATCCCTTCTCGTTATTACGCCCTGATAATGATTCTGATTATCCTTTACCGGTATGCCTGTTATATTATTTTTAATAAGTACCTGTATTACGTCTGAAATTGCACTGGGAACAGTATAGCAAAGCGGGTCTCTTGTCATAATGTCTGAGACTTTATAATCCATGTGAGGTAATGTTTTTCTTATAGATAATTGTTTAGGTGGTTCTTTTTATATTCATTTAAAAGGAAATTACACCGGTACTGTAGCATTATTTTTACCATTTAAGACAAAATGGTTTTATCTTATAGTTGATTTCAGAATATGGAAAAATATTACGTTGAAGTTAAGGCATATCCTACTATAGGGATATTACTTCTGGGTGGAGTATCGGACAATAAGAAACGCCTCCCCAGGCATACAACTGCAGGAATAGCATATACAGGGCTTGATGATGATATATATGTCAAAACTGATCTGTACCTTTCTAACCAGAAATCAGGCATTATAAACGGAAAGGAGGTTTCACCCGATTCTCCACGATCCCCATTTGTTGTCATAGACAAATACAGGCATGAGGTTCTTATGCGCCATCCGGAATATTCTGAAGTTTCATTTGTATCTGAAAACAAAAACGTGATCAGCGGGAGTTCTGATGCAGGTGCTGCCGCAATTGGCGAGTGCATACAATCTATATTTGAATACAATATAAATATATTTAATTTCGAAAACGACCTGCAGCAGATATCTGAAAGTGCTGGAAGAAGCATGTTCGGCGGCTTTACAATAAATCATGCCAACGGAAAGGAATCATTAACAGATGAAATCCTGGGGCCTGAGGACTTTGAGGATTTTGTAATAGTTGCATGCAAATTTTCGGAGGATAGAAAACCGTCTGATACCATACACAGCAATATCATAAATCATGAAAAATATGCGGAAAGGGTAAAAAACTCTGAATTGAGGGCGAAGGAACTTGAAAAAATGGCCGATAGCGGCGATATTAAAGGCATATTTGAAGCAGGTGAAAAAGATACGCAGGAATACCACTCCATGCTAAGGGAAGTTGGTGTGTCTATAATTACCGATGAAATGCAGAGGCTTATAGAGAAAGTTGAGGAGCTGAAAGCTGAATTCTGGAATGCGTATATAGTGACCGGTGGAACCAATGTATTTGTTGCAGTGGAAAGGAAGAATATGGAAAAGATGAAAAATGCGGCAATGGAGTTTAAGTGTACACCGGTGTATCTTAAGGTAGCAGGGAAACCGGACGTTATATCTAAGAATTTCTAGTCTTTCTTTTGACTTTATTGTATACCTTTCCATAGGGGAACAGGATAATTGTCAGTATGGCTGCAATGGAGAGAAATAGCCCGGCATATGAATACTCAGGAACATGTGTGTAATATTGCCTTGGCCACTCACCCTCTAGCCTTAGAATATTTAGCTTTACCAGCCCGAACCATGGTACATACCCATAAGCTTTGCCAACTATCTGGTTCAGTGACACTGGCTTGATTCCCCAGATATTCTGGTCAGAAGCATAATATGCATTGTATGTCCTGTTATAGTAGCCAGAATTATAAGAAAGGCACGCTAGGTTGTGGTCGCCAACAGTTATAAATCCAGAATCGCCTGCGTAACCGGATACATTGACTATAAGATTTCTATGTGCATATCCTATGCCATCCAGAACTATATTGTCTTTATAAAAATGGATATAGGATTGGTTATGGTATCCTGCTATTTCCGGGCTGGTTCCATTCCATTCCAGATAGAATATAGCCCTGTGTATGGTCACAACATTCAGTGCACTGTTGTGGTATAGTATTACATTTCCATATTCGCCGTATGTACTAATATTGCTGCTTCTTCCCTGGACATAGGTTACTATATCGTTTATATTATTGACTTTTTTTACCAGCACTACAGTTCCCTCATCTATAATTCCATACTGCCATTGAGCTGAATGTTCCATACTGTACGATTCCACAACTGATGCAGGAGGGAAAACGCCGGAATATACAGTTATGCCTACCAGGGCAATAATCACTGCTGCAATGAAAATGATAGTAAGTACCCTGTATTTCCTTTTATTTCCTGCGTTTCCCATATGCAGTAATGGCATTTTTATATATTAAAATATTTTGCTTATTGGTGGGTTTTTTAAATAGTAACAAAATTATTATTTATTCTGAACTATTATAAATATATGATAAGGAAACTATATTACTTTCTGTCAGTATTTGCCGGGTCAATTGTACTGGGCCTGATAGTTTCACTTAGCTCCAGGAACTTTATTGCAGTTTTCCTTCTTTACACTGCCATATTTTTCATTCTCGGTGTTTCATTTACCGTTTTTCCATTCGTCTATTACAACCATTTTTCGGAATTGAGAGTACTTAGCAAAATACCTAAATACCCTCCGGGCCAGATTATCAATATTATGGATGCTACAGCAACATTTAATGTATCAATAAAGAATAATAATTTTGACATTATTCAGGGACTGGAACATGAAAAATATATTGATGCAAAGGTTGCTTTTGTTGGCCATTTCATAGAATTTTATCAGTACTCACATCCATATGTGCTATCATATATACCATTTCTAAAAATAAATTCCCTTTCCATAACAGGAATAAGGCAGGGGAAAAAAAGCCACTCTATTATTAATCCTGAACTGCCATCCATGATTAAATGCAATTACTTTGAAATATTAACGGATTCGGGAATATACAGGATTATAGTTCTCCAGATAAGCACGGACAGATTCATAGATGCCATACAGAATTCAAGGAAAAGCTAAATGGGTTTACTTTTACAACCATACCAAAACACTTAAATTATAGTGTTAAATTAATGACAAGTATGGCAAAGGACAACCAGAATGAAAACTTCCAGTCAGGAGCAGGTTTAATACGTTATTTCAATGAAGAGGAAATTAAAGGTCCTGCCATAGACCCGAAATTAATTATTTATATTGGAATAGCCATGGGAGTAATAGTTGAACTTGCAAAGGTATTCTGGCCAGTCTAGATTTATTAATTATTATCAATAACCAGTTCCATGGATATTTTTCATTTCTGTTTTGACAAATAATTTATATAACTTTATATTAACCAATAGATGACTCATTCTGTTTTGAAATGCCCTTCCTGCAATGCCGAATATACCATAGACAGCAACATATATATATGCGGGAAATGTGGAAACATACTTGATGTGTTCCATCATGATATGGAATACTCATTAACAAATATGAAGGGGGTATGGAAATATAAGAATCTTATACATCCCGAAATCCCGGAAAAAGCTATAATTACAAGGGGAGAAGGCAATACAATGCTTTACCGCAATGCCAGAATTTCAAATTACTCCGGAGTTGATAAAATATTCCTCAAACACGAGGGTGAAAATCCAACCGGGTCGTTCAAGGACAGGGGAATGACAGTAGCTGTTTCTGAAGCTGTAAGACTTAACTTTAATAAAACCCTCTGTGCCTCTACCGGAAATACATCAGCGGCTGCTGCAAGCTATAGTGCTTTTGGTGGCATAGAGAGTTATGTAATGATTCCTGGCAAAAATGTCTCGGCAAATAAATTATTCCAGGCTATTGCATACGGTGCAAACATAGTGGATATTGAAGGTGATTTTGACACCGCCATGGAGAATGTGAAGAAAGCTATAGCTAAACGGAATGATTTTTATATTCTCAATTCATTAAATCCATGGAGAATAGAGGGGCAAAAAACAATAATATACGAGATCATGGAAAAGATTAAACCGGATTTTATAACGTTCCCTGCCGGAAACCTCGGGAATACATCTGCATTTGGCAAAGCCCTCATGGACCTTAGAACCCTCGGAGTTATAGACTATGTGCCAAAGCTTGTTGCAATCCAGGCTTCAGGCGCGTCACCATTTTATGATTATATCAATGGAAAAGAAGACACTATTCATCCGGTTAAGGCAGAAACCATAGCAAGTGCAATTAAAATTGGAAATCCGGTAAATTACAAAAAAGCTAAAAGGGCCATAGAGTTTACAAAGGGAATAGTTGAAAAGGTTACGGATGAACAGATAATGGAAGCAAAAAGAGAAATAGACAGGTCGGGAATCGGGTGTGAACCGGCTTCCGCTGCATCTGTAGCCGGTGTAAAAAAACTGAAGGAATCTGGAATAATAAGCAGGGGAGATACAGTGGCATCCATACTAACAGGAAACATACTGAAGGACGTTAGCCTGGTTCCTGAACATAAGACATTGAGTATACAGGATATATTTCAATAAAAAGTTAAAATCTATTAACTATATTTTCATGATGGAATTAAAAAAATAACTTATTAATTATAAAGAATATATTTGTAGACCTCAATATCCTGCAATATATGTGGTATAAGGCAGTATTCATCCGGCATGTGCGCACTCTCAATTACGGTGGTTGACCATACGGCAACAGAAAACCCCTTTCCCCTTAAAAAAGATGCAAATGTCTCACCACCAATTCCTACCGTAAAGGCATCTTTCCCGATAACAGATTTTATTGCCTTTTTTAACAATACTACTATCTCAGCACCATCAGGTGTTGGATCCGGTGCATCAACCCTGTCAATAACAGTGTATTTAATTTTGGCACCGGATGTTTTGGAAAATTTCTCTATGAGACCATCTATGCTTTTTAATATTTCGTCTGCAGGATACTGGGGAAGTATTCTAAAATCCCAGTAAAAAACATCCCTGCCCGGTATAGTGTTAATGTTTTCAATATTCTGTTCGTGCTTTGTTGGTTCAAATGTGGAATATGGCGGCACGAACAATTTATTTGTCTTCCCGAACTGATCATGCAGGTTGAAATCCATCAGGTCTATGAATTTGCACGCTACACGGAAGGCATTCAATGAATTTTCAGGCATGCTGGCATGGCCCTGAATGCCATTTATTTCAAACTTTAACTGCATGGTGGATTTCTCTGCTGTTTCTATAATAAAGCCGCCCTCTGTTCCTGCGTCAGGAACGATAATAAGATCATCTTTAGCGAATATGCCTTTCGAGATAAGGTATTTAATTCCGTAATCATTTCCTGTTTCCTCATCCGATACGAATGCTACGTTAAGGTTCATTTTCATTTGCTCTCTTTTAATATGCTTGAGCAAAAGAAGCACAGTAAATATTGATTGACCATTATCTTCTGACCCCCTGCCATAAATTCTATCTCCTTCTATGGTAGCCTTAAAAGGCTCATGCTTCCAGAGTGATATATCCCCCACAGGAACAGTGTCCATATGGCATATGACCCATAAGGTTTTACTGGAACTCCCTAATTTTAATACAATATTCGGCCTTATTGTCCCGGTATTGTCCGTGGTATTATACTCGTTATAACTGTCATAGCCAAGTTCGTTCAGGATTTTTTTTAATTCCAGAGATTTTTTAAGCTCTCCTTCTCCACCGGATTGTGGTGAAATAGATGTAATGGCTAATAGTCTCTGTGCAACTGCAACTATAAATTCCCTATCTGATGCTTTAACCAGTTCCATGCCTTGTTATACATTTGAATGATATAAGAGTTTTTCAGGGATTGCACATGGATATTGAATCTTTTAAAACAATTTCACCACCACGTGAGGAAAATACAAGGTACTGGAATTTTACCCCGTGTTCCAGAGCTGAATAATATGCATGTGAAAATTCAGGGTCCCTGGCAGTATTTGGAAGAAAACATTTAGCATCCTCATTGAAAATGAGAAATAAAACAAATGATTCATAACCCGAGGCTATAAGATCCATAAGGGTTTCAAGATGCTTTTTTCCCCTCAGGGTGGGTGCATCGGGAAATCTGGCAATCCTATTTTCTACAAGTGTTGCAGACTTTACTTCTATGTATGCATTGTTAAGCCTGAAATCCAATCTGCTGTTCCCAACTTTAACCTCCCTCTGCCACCCTTCCTGGATAAACATAGAGGCTATACCGGAATGGTATCTAGAATCGTTAAATGTCCAGATATCACCATTTTTGCAAAAAGTTACAGAATAATGTGTTTTTGTACCATTAGTTTCCCTTATCAGTATTGAATTCCCGGGAAATATAAGTTCTTCAAGCCTTCCTGGATCGTGTATATGAACATCCACTTCCTTATCGTCTACCATTGCTTTTACCATGAATCTATTTGGACGGGAGACAACTTTTGCTTCAATAAGGTCCGGAAATTTTGCAACAACATATCCCGGTTCCCTCTCTATAAATGGATACATTAAACTTTATTTTCAATTTTTATATATAACTTTGGAAAAAATAATGGATAATGAATAGATTAATCATCCAGTTGCATGGTGCTGAATCCGTAAACCATAGGATTTTTCAACATGGCAGTTTTTTCTGCATTGATCTTTACATTCTTGAATTTATTGAGAATATCATTAAGGGCAATTTCTGCTTCCAGGCGGGCGAGTGGCGAACCCAGGCACATGTGTATTCCCATACCAAAAGCAAGATGGTCATTTTTCTGCCTTTCCATGTTAAAGGTATCGGGGTCTTCAAATTTCGTTCCGTCACGGTTTGCTGATCCCAGCCATATGGATAGCCTCTGGCCTTTTTTAATTTCCTGTCCATTGAGAACAGAATCCCGTGCAGCAAATCTATGCGGGAGGAATTGAATAGGTGAATAATACCTCAGTGTTTCTTCAATGAATCCCTTTTTAAGTTCCGGTTCTTGCCTCAACTTATCTGCAATTTCAGGATGTTCAGAGAGAACCTTAACCATATTCCCTATTAAATTCGTTGTTGTTTCATTTCCCCCTATTACAAGCAGCATAACATATCCTATTTTCTGGTTAATTGATAGGGGCTCTGAGTGGTATAACCCTTTATTGATTGTAGAAATAATATTGTCTTCAGTGTTAGTTTTGAAAATTTCTGCCATTGTAGAATACATGTACCTGTTCAGTTCTTGGAATCCCGCATCTGAACGATTTCCAATTATATAATCCGACCATTCCTTGAATTTGCTGCGATCGTTCTCAGGAACTCCGAGCAATTCTGAGATTACCGTTACCGGCAACATAACTGCGTAGTCCCTGATGAAGTCTGAATCTTTGTTAATGCCTGCCATAAGCTTCCTTGATGTAGATTCTATCATATCCCGGTATCCAGTTATTTTAGATGTAAGGAAATAGGGTACCGTTACATTGCGGAGTTCTTTATGGTCAGGGTTGTCCATTGTAATAAAACTTGCCCCGGGGCCCTGCCTGTTTTCCGGGATATTTCCGGCATATGATGGATCTGATGAGTATGTGTCAGGGTTCATTAAAACAAAATAAACTGATTTATAATCAAATACATCCCATGAACCGGTATTGTGATTGAAATGCACAGGGCTTTCCTTTCTCATTTTCCTGTAATACTGGAATACGTCATGTTCCATATTTCATAATAATCTAATTCTATTATAAGATTTTCAAATGGGTAGAATAAACAAAAGGTTAGTACTGTTTATTGCATCCATGATTCCATGGAAATATACAAGACGGACCCGCCGGGATTTGAACCCGGGTCATCGGCTTCGAAGGCCAGCAGGATATCCTAACTACCCCACGGATCCTTATGTATATTGCTAATTTGTTATTTAATAGTTCGATGTTGCAGGTCTACAA
>JAJZWN010000059.1 GCA_021846695.1 Thermoplasmata archaeon | reverse complement strand
CCTATGGGAACTTTATTTTCACTCTCAAACCTCATGAAAAATATAAATGAGGACGCCATAGTAAGAAATGGAGATACTGTTACCGACATAAATTTCAGGAGCTTTGTGGAGTTTTCGAAATCGAGGGATTATGATGTAGTAATGTATGTAACTAAAATGCAGAGCCCCTATGGAATAGTAGAATTTTCAGGAGACAAGGTTGACAATTTCAGGGAAAAGCCTGAACTTAACCATTATATCAATGCCGGATTATATTATGTAAAAAAATCTGCATTTGAAGCATTTTTCAGAAAATATATGGAAAAGGATATTGAAAAAAGTGTTTTTCCGTACCTTGTAAACAATAACAGGATGGGCGTATACTGCGAGGATGCCCTCTGGCTTGGCATAGACAGCGAAAAGGATTTAGGAACCATAAAAGAGTTATACAAAGGTAGGGAAGACACATCATACGGGTACTTGAAAACATTATACTTTGATGAGGGGAAAAGCATAGTCGAGTATTACATCAGATCAGGTGAAAATGTTGAAATTAAATCTGGCAAAATATTAAAAATAGGTTCAGGCACAGGCTATATTGAGAATGATACGGATAAAAAATATTCTAAGGGGCAGGTAATAAGAACCGCGGATACAACATTATTGTATGCATATGAGAATACTATAATGGAGGAGATATCTATATAAAGACCTATGCCACATCTGCTATTATATTATATATATTATATTCATAAAATTTAATAACCTGTTATTAATGATATTGCCATGACTGTTAGCAGGGGAGAATTATTTAAAGCCATTGATAATATTTATGGTAGAAAAGGAATGTCTAAAAAAGATTCTGAAGATCTCTGCGACTTTATTCTTTCTTTTTTCGGATATGAGGATTACATAATAGACAATGTTCTTTCTGCTGCTGAAAGGGACGTTTTTTACAACCTTGAGGAATATGGAATAGTAACAACCCACAGGGAGGAAATTAACATAGTCCATGGAAAAGCATGGCGCATCAATCAGTGGTATCTGGACAAAGCCAAAATAAATAAGCTAGCAAAGGAAGAAAAGGAAGAAGATTCCGAAAAAAATATATACGATTCAATATTCAAAAATATGTGAATGGTAATTTTTATACTTTATTTTAGAGTTATTAGATAATACAAATGATTAAATAAACTATTAAATATTGTTATATATGATATTTAGAGAAGATGATGGGCATGAATATGTTGAAGTTGATTTTCAGATGCGGCATGAACGATGCTGGACAGAGATTACTGATGGCTTAAATGTTAATATACACACGGTTAGCAGCAATGTGCATAAAGACAATAACTATATTTACGGAACTGTGGAGATAAAGGCAGAATCAGAAAGGGAATTCAAAAAATTCCTTACACTTTTCAAACGGTCCAGTGCCATAAGCGAGATTTTAAGAGTGTCTTCCAGTGCCTATAGAAAAAATCTTTATGAAGTTTCATTCAAGGAAAAATATAGCAATATGATAGTATCTTTGCTGTATGAAAACAATGTTGTTTACCATAATGACCTGATATCTGATAATTTTGAATATATAATGGCAATTGTCCCTGTTGAATCTGTTAAAACTTTAAAGTCATCACTGTCAGAACTTGGAGAGATGCCCTATTTCCATATGAAGAGCGACAGGCAAAATGGAAAAATTGATAGTGTATTCAATTTAACTGACCAGGAAGCATTTACAGTGTATATGGCTTACCAGAATGGGTATTTTAACATACCCAGGGAAAAATATCTCAGTGAACTGGCTACAATAACAGGGCTTTCAAAGTCAGCCCTGGAAGAATACATGAGAAAAGCAACGGGAAAAATCATGGATGAATGGACCCGCAAGAATAGATATTTTTTGATGAAGAAATTTGGTGAGTAGGGGATTAAAATGGATTTCAGGAATAAAAATGCTATAGTTACAGGTGGTTCAAGAGGCATAGGGAATGGCATTGCAAAAGCTCTGGCAGACAACGGCGCAAATGTTATAATTACATATGGCAACAACGACAATGCTGCGGATGAAACTGTGAAATATATAAGAAGTAAGGGAGTTTCAGGCGAAAAATACAAGATAGACCAGTCGGATATAGGAGAAATAGATGGATTGATGAAATTTATTAAAGATAAGTTCAAAACAGTGGATGTGCTGGTCAACAATGCCGGAATTTGCCCGTTCATGGATTTTTTTAATATAGACCAGAATTTATTTGAAAAAGTATGGAAAGTCAATGTGGAAAGCCATTTTTTCATCACACAGCGTGTCTCACAGATGATGATAGAGAACAATACTAAGGGAAAAATATTATTTATAAGCTCAATAAGCGCAATAGTTGGCGGGAAATTTCAGGCACATTACACCACAACAAAGTCTGCTATGAATGGATTAATGCATTCACTGGCCATAATACTCGGTGAGCACGGGATAATGGTTAATTCGCTGGAACCTGGTACTATACTTACTGATATCAACACAGAAGACCTTTCAAATAAAAAGAAAAGGGAGTATATGGAAAACAGAATACCCCTAAGAAGATTGGGAAATCCTTCCGATATAGCTTCTCCGGCTTTATTCCTTGTTTCCGATGAAAATACATATATAAATGGTGCTGAACTTTTAGTTGACGGCGGCATGCTTGTTAATTTACAGTGAACTACCTCATGCTAAAGCATAGAGGCTTCCTGCTTCATTGACCATGCTTAACTTCACATAGGGGCTTATATTAAGCCCTTCAAAGCCAGAGGCAATAATCTCCACAGGCGTTAATTCCCTACGCTCCATAGGTACATTTAAATTTATATTATATTTCTTAAAATAATTATTTAATTTTCTATTTTTAATTTTTAATAATTCATTTAATTTTATTATATCAATTTAATATATAAATTATTTCCATTTATTTCTTTATTTCCAGAAATTCATCCACATCGTAAACTCAGTGGCTTTCGTTCTGGTAGATGGATTTGTAAATTTATTTAATAATAATTTTGACGGAAAAACTCATGTGAGTTACTATATTATTAAATTTTTGATATAACAGCGGTTATTCTTATAACGGGTTATATTTTTTACCCATTATACAGGATAATAATATCTTGCCGTAGGTATTTAAGATTAAAAATATTGTATAATCACTTAGATCGTTTTACATTTCTTATTTTGAATCTCATAGTTACAAAAAATACAGACATGTGCATCTGTTAAATGGCATGATTGTTACAAAAAATAATAAATATTTAAATTATAATATAATTTTATAATATCCAGTTATTTCACCACATCTCTCGAAGTTTCCTCCAGTGATTTTCTTTCAGTTCTCACATATTCCGGCTTAAATATGTAAAGCAGTGTTACCACTATAAATGCTAGAACAAAGAAAGCCCCTGCTATATATCCTATATACTCAATACCAAACGCAACTATCATCGGTGTGAATAACCCGAATATCCCTGCTTCGAACCTCATAGTAAACCAGACAAACCCCTGTCCGGAGTTTCTGAGGCTTGTAGGGAAATGTTCCAGTGATAGCAGCCTTGTGGTGGTCCAGATACCGAGCCCCTGGCCAATACCGAATAGCAGGAATGAAGCCAGTAGAACGTATACGTTTTTAAGGAATGGCGGATAAACGAGAAGGAAAAATGATACTGCCGCCATTGCAGCGCTTGCAAGGTAAAGCGGAACTCTCCCCACACGGTCTGATAAATAATAAAATATTAACAGTCCGGGGACAATAGCACTTCCAAAGTAAATGGCCTCAAATGCATATGTGTCTCTAAGGCTTACCAGATGAAGCGAACTGAATATGTACGGGAAAAACTCACCGTATGTAGAAGCAGGTATTCCCCACATAAGGTATAAAAACCAGGCCAGTAGCATGAACCATCCATATTTCTTGAAAAGTTCCTTATACTTGTCTATCGTGAATTTTTTGTTTTCCTCATCCTTAATATCTATGTGAAGCAGTTTAGCAGATTTCTGCAGGTCTGTTTTATTTCCACGCATCATATCATATCTTGGAGATTCTGTAAGGTTTCTTCTCAGTAACCAGCTCACAAAGGCGAGTAAACCGAGCATAATCCATATGACCCTGAATAATACCATGCCTGTGTTGTACAGTGCTATCGCTATTCCAAGCTCCACAAGGACACCGACATACCACATTATTGTTGTAATGCTCATCAATCTGCCACGATAATTTTTTGGCGAGAATTCAGTTATCAGGCTCCAGGATGTGGGAACGTCAGCACCTACTGCTATTCCAACAAGGGCATAAAATACCATTGCCCAGACTATATTAAAAATACGGCTGGGGAAAATTCCAGTTATTGCGAGCAATATTGCAGATACGCCATATATTATCATATCAACCTGATAAATAAATTTTCTACCAAATTTATCTCCTAACCTTCCGAATCCAAGTGCTCCAAATGCAGCACCCAGGAGTGTAATCAATGCAGGTAACCCATCTTCCAGGGTTGTAAAATTCAGCAATGTTCCGATAGCCAGAAGAGTTATTCCGGTACCTGCAAGCATACCAGCGTCCAAAAAATCTCCAAGTGATGCAATAAAAGTCCACTTGAAATGAGTTGATGAGAGCGCAGCATCGTCATAAGTTTTACTATCTACCATAAGTTCACCTTAAAATATATTTCCATTAGTGTATATATAGTAATTCCCAAACTATTCCATAGTATACTGCATAATGCATATATTATATACAATATATAAAGGGATAGTGTGTGTACCCCTGTATGTTTGAATCAATGTATAACAATACATTCGGGCAATTATTTGATTGAATTTATAGATTATATGTTTCTAAAATTCAAGCCCATCTATATCAGGGTCATATGCAGATAGTACATTTACGTATAATTTTAATTTATCATATGCACTGTAACATTCAAAAATATTTTCTGCTATCCCCATTGGTATGCTTTTAAGTATATTTGAGCTTTTAAAGGATGCGTCTGTGAATATTATTTTGCCTTTGCCTGTGTTAATGATAAAGGCCAGCGATGCCCTGTGGTGGCACCCTACCCATAGTGCACTGATTCCTGGTATCAGTTCAGTAATATTTTCTGCATCAAAAAAGTGAATTCTGTCTTTTGCCTCAAATAAAAGGTATTGAAGCACATTTTCAGGGATAAATAGATTCCTATTATCGTTGTGTGGGCCAGGTACCATAATATCATTAATCCATCCTTTCTTCAATATATGGTATGTTGCATTCTTAAATTCATCCGCCCTTCCGGTAGTGTAGTCCTGTAAGGGAGTAAATGAGATATTTTTAACATCTTCCGGCTTAAATCCAGCTTTCCTTAAAGTTTCTATGGAATCACTGGATGTGAATTTTGCCCTGCTGCCTGCGAACTCAACCATTGCACGGTTTCTTTCTTCCATGTCCACTGGCATTCCAGCATTTATCAGGAAATTTGTTTCGTCGTTATATGCCATTATCATATGAAAATGTAGGGTTTCCCAGTTTCCCCATCCGGACATCCTGTAAACTTCCGGCGCAGGTACATCTGATTCCCCTACCTTAAAAACCTTAACCCTGAATACATTTTGAGCCATTTATACCAGATAATCATAAATGAACAGTAAATAAAATATTTTCCATACATTTCCGGGGAAGATTTTAATTTAAATACACCATTATGATAGTATGAAACCGATCAGCGGGGTAATTCCTGCAATACCAACAATATTTAAAGATAATATGGAAATAGATTTCGATGGAATTGAAAACTGCATCGAATTTGCAATTAAATCAGGTGCCGGTGCCATTGCGCCAATGCTCCTCGGCGGTGAATTCTATAAATTAACATTCAATGAAAAAATTGAAATAATTAATAATGTAAGTAAATTCAGGAAGCGAATTAAAATATTCGCAGGAGTATCCGAACCGGCAACATTTGCTGCGGCAAAACTTGCAGAAAAAGCAAGGGATTCTGGGGTTTCTGGTATAATTTTAATGCCTCCATACTATTACCCGTATGGAAAACTTGAGAATAGCATAATAGCAAAGCATTTTATTGATATATCTAACTCCATAGATATTCCTGTAATTATACAGGATTTTGGATACCGGTCTAATATGCCATTAAAATTATTGAAAACCATAGCGGCCAATAATATAGCAGGAATAAAAACAGAAGGCAAGGACAGTGCCAGGAGAATACATTTACTGCATACCAATTTTCCTGATATTTCCATTCTTGGCGGGTATCTTGGCTTCGATATGGTTAATGAGTTGAACAATAGTTCTGATGGGTCTATAACAGGATTGGCATTTCTGGATATATTATCCGGAGTTTATGAAAAATACCGAAACAATGATAAAACGTATATTGATGATTTCAGCAAAATTCAGGAATTGCTTGGATTTGAAGCAGAAAATCTAAAATTCTTTGTCCAGATAGAAAAGAAAATACTGTACAGGAGAAAAATAATAATATATACAAATGTTAGAAGCCCGGAACCTGAAATGCCAGGCCGGATGGATTCAAAATTAAATATGATTCTCGATAAGATCTGGATTTAATGGTATATTGATTACTGTGGTTTGTATTCCAATCCGAATCCCGGCTTATCGCTCAATGTAAAGTAGCCTTTCTCCGGAAACAGCGTGCCCTCCATGTGCTGTTCCATCCATTCCCTGTATTTTGTCAGGAATTCAGCCACAGGCGTGACGCTCTCAGGTTCTGAGCCGATTACATGCAAATTGTAGATATTTCCCGTATGTGGAACTACTATGGCTCCGTAGGTTTCAGCTAAGGCAACAATTTTTTTCATAGGTGTTATTCCACCGGTCCATACAGCATCGGGCTGCAATATCCTTATTCCCGCATCAAGCAACCGCTTGAAGTCATATACATGGTAATGGTGTTCTCCTTCAGAAATTGGAATTCCGGTCTTCCACGATAGCATTTTCATAGCATCGAAATCATCAGGCATCAATGGCTCCTCAACCCAGGCCATATCGTACCTCTCCAGTTTCTTTACCATCTTCAGGGCAAAATTATAGTTCCATGACATCCATGCATCTCCTGCAAGTTCCACGTCATATCCCACAGCGTCCCTTATTGTTTTGACAAGTTCTATATTTTTCTCCAGCCCGTTAATATCCGATGGGCCCGAAATAAACCTCATTTTCATTGTTTTATATCCCTGGGAAACGTATTCTTCCGCCTCTTTCCGGAGTTCTTTCAGATCCGTTGGGTGCAGATGGGAGGCATATGCCCTTATGCGTTTTCTCGTTGCCCCACCCATTATTTTATATGCAGGGACATTGAGCGATTTAGAATATATATCGTACATCATTATGTTCACAGCACTGAGTGCGTGCATCATCACGCCCGACCTGCCAAGGGGAAGGGAAAGCCTGTAAAGCATATCCCATGCCATATTGATTTCCGAGATGTTAAATTCCTTAAGCTTGCCAGAAAATTCCATTACAAAAGATGCCACATCAGAGGTTGTATTATAGTATGAACTGTATTCCCCGGCCTTCATTTCAAGGGTGCAAACTTCGTTTATCATTGCAGCCTCGGTTGGAGATACCTCGCCAAGTATGTCCTTGTAGTAATCTGTGGGTTTTACGTATTTATACACAGGCTGTTTAACCTTTTCCCTGCCGATTATTTTAATACTTTCAACTTTCATACGATCATGTTTATAATTATTGATAAGTATTAAACATATATCCGGATATGTTTATAGCACAATAATACACTAAAACTTTAGATATCCACGTATGGATATATTCCAATGCAAATATTAAATTGCATTTTTATTTTGCTCCCTTTGCAGATGATATTTATATTATTATAATATATTAATTTATGAAAGCCGTTATTA
>JAJZWN010000058.1 GCA_021846695.1 Thermoplasmata archaeon | reverse complement strand
GGGCCATTTAGATTCATGCCCATTGTCATTTGACACAATCTCTGACTATGTTGATATTTCTTCTACACCATTTACTAATTATTTCCCAATAAGGGCGATTGATGAGGATGGCTCTAAGTATAAATACATCCCGGCTCTTTATGTCCAGGTACCCAGTCTTAAGGTATCCTTTGTAGAACAATACTATGAAAAAATAAAACAAAATGAATATGCATACAAAGCCGTCGGCTCAAATAGACAATATACTATAAAGACTGACAAAGACAACCTTACTCAAAGCTATGACAAGCTTTGGGAGAGATTCACTTTATAAGGGTAGTGATGCACCTGTTTTTCTCCCAATTTCACCCATTCTAACTCTATAGGAGACCTTCAAAACCACTTAAAATCACAGTTGAGGAAATTAGACGAACTTAGGTAAGAGTCTGTGAACTAAAACTCATTCCAATGGGACCCTATTCGACAGTGTCATATAGGGCCATAGACGCGAGAAGAATGGGAATGTATTTCGATCCTGTTTAGTTGTACCTCATTGATGTGGTCAATTCATAAAATAATTTCCTAAATTCCCGTTAATCATAGACACTGCTCCTGTTCTCAAACCCTAAAAGAATTAGCGTGTTATCATTTATAGCATAAATAAGCCTAAATAAGCCTAAATAAGCCTAAATGGCGGTATTCTAACGGTTCTTTCTCCAATAAGCGCATAACTGAGAGTCTTTCCAATTTCTGGGTTCTCTACAATTTTCCTTATGTTTTTCCCGAACCTATCTTTCACACTTTTATCCTTTATCCTCTTCACATCATGTTCAAATTTAGACGTGTAGACGATTTCGTCTATGCCTATTACCATTCTCTGAACTCTTTGAAGAAGTCGTCGTTTGAACGGACTTTGTATTTTCCTTTATCGATGTCTTCCCATGCCTCCTCAATAAGTTTGAGTATCATCATATCTTTGGAAGATATATTAGAACTTACTTTTTTCAAAATAATCAAACCATCTTGTGCGGTGATCGCGAGCAGGCTCCCGCTACCAATATTAAGCTTCTTTCGTATCTTTGAAGGGATCACTATTTGTCCCTTTGAACTTGTTTTTGTGAATTCCGTTTCAAACCCATCATCAGTCATTATGTAAGAATTTTTACTTATATTTAAACAGGCCCATCAATGAAGCCCTGAATAGTCACATATACAACAGGCAATACTGGTACAATGGCACATATATGCCATACCCTCCATTATCAAGAATAACTGAGTATTTCATAAATAGGAAGATAAATGCCAGGATAAAATTTTCTCAAGCCCTGTTGCACGTTCCATAAGGTTACTCTTATGAAACTTCCCGGGTAAAAAACGGTACAAGCATTTCGTCACAGCTCAACCCTCCATGCATGCCTATCAAAGTATTGGCCTGATTTCCTGGGTCAATAAGTTTTAATGAAGAATCAAAAATACTGGTAGAATCCCTTGAAATTAATATAATATCTCCCAGAAAGCTTGTGTCTCCATTCACACTTTTTGGAATTCCAAAAAATCCTTCTGCCAGCATTTGTTTACTCAGAACTGGAATAAAATATTTTTCATATTTTTCAGTTAGATAATCCATTGTAGTTTCTATCATACCATCTTTTACCCTTAGAACCGATGCTCTCGGATCTCCCACAACAGGTGTATTCAGGAAGGACTTTAATTTTCGATCAGCCGAAAGGTCTATTTTCTGGCCTTCCTCAGGAACTGTATGTCCATGATCTGCAGATATTGAGATGAATGTATCTTTAGGCAGATCAGATGCTTTTATCAGTTGTTCTTCAAGCAGCATGAAAATAGATTCTATTTCCAGGGCAGTGTCCTGTGTATAGGGGCCGATCTTGTGCGATATAGTGTCTATGGTGGGAATGTAGCAAAAATGAAATGTTCTCCCCTTCGCTGTTGACAGATCCCGCCTGAGAGATGTAAGCATTTGAGAAACGGAATAATATGGTGAAATTTTTGCGCCATTTCCGGTAATTCTTGTAAGACCGCTATTTCTAATTGCATATGGTAAATAGAAAGTGGAATCAACGTCATCTTCCTGAAGTTTATTGTAAATAGTTCCGTGATGCTCGATCCACGGCATCTCATAACCATTATCCAGAAGGCAATGTTCCTTTTGCCCAAGTGGAGTCAGTGAGATCATGTTGCACACAGTGCCTGCCTCTGGAATATATGATGTATATCCCACTATCCTGTGCTCAACCGGGTGCATATTTGTATGATATGAAACGGTGGCAGTTGATGTGGTCGATGGAAAAACACTGGTTATCAATTTCACTCCTGAATTATCGCCAAAGTTATTAAGATGCTTCATGCTGTATTTTTTCAATGAGTACTTAATGGTGGAAAAACCAAAGCCATCAAGTAGCAAAAATATAAAATGATCATGTTTTCCTTCCAGCAAAATTTTATGATTTTTGGTCTCTTGCCCTGTACTAATACCAAAATTTGCCAGTATCTGGCCAGGTATGTCAGCAATACACCCATTTCCAAAAGCTGGTTTTAACAGATCGATGTAACTGCTCCATCTATATCCATCAATTATTCCGTTAAAGTCTTCCATTAGAATATTTTTCACTGTATATCGCCTCCTGACTGAAGTCTTTCCAGAAGTTCCGTGAAAGATGTGATTTCAACAAAATTTACATCCTCTGGTTTCTCCTTCCCTAAACTATTGAGCCAAACGGGAATAATCCCCGCATTTACGGCTCCGATTACATCACGTGAAAAAGAATTCCCCACCATGATAATTTTTACTGGATTCACCCCCAGGATCTTCATTGCCCTTTCAAAGAGTGTATTGCTTGGCTTCATTTCATCAACATTCTCTGGAGTAAGCACTATGTTCACGTAATTATGAAGTTTTAACCGAGACATTGTTTTGTGCTGCATTTCTGGATTTCCATTTGAAATAATAGCTACCGGTATATGGAGGTTGTTGCATAATTTGAGGAGATCCATAGCCTCTGGCAAAGGTTTTCTGTTTTTCCAAAATGTTTTCCAGTATAATTTATCATACTGTACTATCTCCTCTTCAGTTGTGTTATGGCCATACCGGTTTAAGATTTTTTTCATTCTTACTCTAACATCATCTCTGTATGAAATCTCTTTGTTGATTAATAGTGGTATGCTCTCGGAAAGTAACTCCATGAAATCTTTCTCCAATTGATCCACACCTGTTTCATTGAGTTCTGAAATTGTTTTCCTGACAGCATTAAGGCCTGCACGTACTGGTTCCCTGTAGCTTACAAGCGTATCATCCATGTCAATAAACAGGGCCTGTAGATCCATTATATTGGGGACTAACTCGCTACTTGAAGTTTCGTCTTCAAAATTCATATATTGAGAACAGCAACATATTTATTTAATATTTTGTCTATATAGAACATAGTCATAATTATACATATATATATCTATATAAAATATTTGCCAAAAATATATATATAGTTAAATTGCTACTCAATTGAGAAAAAATGGGTTTCAATGGAATATCTGGAGTATTGAACGCCCCGGGAGAAATCCCGTGGGAAATTGTTGTGTTATTTTTTGGTGCTGGATTGATTTTTGTTTTCCTTTGGGGAAAAAAGAGCGGTGGATTAGCTAAGTTTACAACTGTTGATCTTATTTATATAGGTATTGGTGCTGCCTTCGCCGTTGTCTGGGAATTCTATATTGGTGCTTTTCTGGGGAAATTTATTCCCTCAAATCCCTTCTTCGGAGTAGGATATATGGGTAGGCTCATAGCACTACTAATAGTGGCAGGGCTTGTAAGAAAAGTCGGGGTTGGAATGGTGTCTATGTTCATATTCAACCTTTTGAGTGACCTGATTAGCTATGGATTCAGTGGAGAACCGATGTACTTCATGTACGAGATGCTAACTTATGGGCTGATGATGGATATAGTCATAGCTATTGCAGGAAAGAATCTCTTTGGAATAAGATCACCGCCAAGAAAATCTGTGGCTGATAAGAGTAAAATTGATGCAAATAAAAATTCATCCTCATCGCACTATCTTTCAAAAATTCCCGGAGTATATCTTGCGGCTATAGAAGGCCTGGCAATTGGAGTTTTCTGGGCTGTTCCTGAACCTCTTTTCTATAGTGGATTTGTAGCTCCATTTCTATATGGTGGTGTTGTTGACTGGCAGGCAATAATTTTTGGTATCCTGGCATTCATCCCATCTGCAATAATATTAGGAGCTATTGGGGGAGTTATCACGCTAAGGATAGTTAAAGCGGTGGGCCAATGAAAGCGGTCGAAATAAACAATCTAAAATTTTCCTATTTAGGAAACGAAGAACCCTCTATTGAAGTGGGCAATCTTACTATAGAAGATGGTGAAACCGTACTTATAACTGGGCGATCTGGAGGGGGCAAATCAACACTTGTAAATTGTATCACGGGAATCATACCCCATATAACTCATGGTGAATTAGAGGGAAGGGTTGAGGTTTACGGTAAAAATGTAGCAGAAACATCACTTGCAAAGCTTTCATCTGAGGTTGGTATAGTTCTTCAGAATCCCGAAACACAGGTAATGAACTACGGTGTGGAAGAAGAAGTTGCTTTTGGGCCTGAAAACCTTTGCTTAGCTCCTGAGGAGATAGTTTCTAGGGTAGACGAATCCATGAAAATCACTGGCATATCAGAAATAAAAGATAGAGAAACTTACACATTATCTGGTGGGGAGATGCAGAGAGTGGCCATAGCCGGTGTCCTTTCAATGAGACCAAAATTGCTTATACTTGATGAGCCAACATCAAACATTGACCCTGAGGGAACGGCCAGGGTGTTTGACATTCTGGAACAACTCAAGGAAGAAAAGACACTAATTGTTGTAGAACATAAAGTTGAAAGAGTGCTACCTTTTGTTAATCGTATTATAGTGGTTAACGATGGAAAGATTTTCCTTGACATAAGTAGCCATGACTTAATCCACCATATTGATGAGATGCAGGAAGTTGGGATTGAGGTTCCAATTCACTTTATCTACGCAAGAAAATACGGGATAGATTTAGAAGATCTTGAATCAATCCGTGAAAAATTACTGGAGATCAAAGCAATTCCCACTGCACCATCTAGATCGCCTGAATCTAACACACTAATGAAAACCTCTGTGCGTGTAACAGCCCCTAATGGCACAGAACTGGTAAAAGCAAGTATAGATCTTCAAGAATCACATATATTAGCGCTTATGGGAAGGAATGGAGCCGGCAAATCCACGTTTCTTAAGGGAATTATGGGATTTCTTGAGATTGATTTAAAATCGGAAATTAATGTGGTGCTTGCTGGAAAGGACATAAGCAAAGAACACATAATGGACCGGGGGCGCGAGATAGCTTTCGTTCCACAGAACTTTGACCTGACGCTTATAAATAAATCAGTGGAGACTGAAGTCGCTTATTCAATCAAGAAGAGAAAAATCAGTGAATATAAAAAACGGGTTGATGAGATAATGGAATTGTTTTCCCTATTAGATTATAGATATCGTGACCCACTGGGGCTGAGCCTGGGACAGAGAAGAAGGGTGGCAATGGCATCGGCTATTGCATCAGGTGTTAAAGTTCTGATGCTTGATGAACCAACATCTGGACAGGATTATTTCCACAAGGAAATTCTTGGCAAAGAACTTAAGAGGCTTAAAGACCTTGGATATTCTATACTTATTGTAACTCATGATTCACGTTTTGTATACAAATATGCCGATCGTGTTGTTGTTTTCGACCATGGAGAAAAAGTGCTTGAAGGTGTACCGGAGAAGGTCTTTCGTGAATCGGGAAAATTTTCTGTTATACCTCCATCTGATTTTCTGCTAAGGGAGGGATTAAAATGAATTGGTTAATTGTTAACGTGATTAGCTGGCTCCTTTTCTTCTTTGGGGCGGCATTTCCCATATTAATTGTATTGAGGGTAATAGGCCTTACTGGGTTTATGAGAATTACTAGATTTGAAAGTTTTCATACATTTTATTATCGCATGAATCCATCCATAAAAATAATGTTGGGGCTTGTAGTTACGATTGTGGCGGCAGTGACAATATGGTGGATTGGAGCAATAATGACAGCTGTTATTCTTCTAACATATTTCACCTTGAAGGACGGAAAAAGAAAATTCATTACTGGATTTTTCCTCACAATGATTACGATCATCGGAACGACATGGGCCTTTGCACCATACACACCATATACAATTCTACAGCAGGCATTCCATGTCACTGCACTTACAGGAATATGGGCATGGCCGTCATATTTTACGGTAATGGGATACCAGCCGGAACTAACTATGCAGGGTCTAATATATGGATTCCAAATTTCAATGAGGTTTACTGCAGTTTCCCTTATAAGCCTTGTTCTAGTCATGACTAGCACTCCTTCACAGGTACTAAGAGCCCTTAACAAAGTTGGAATTCCTATTTCTATCACATTTTCCCTTGTTGTAGCTATGAGAACTATCCCTAGAATATTTGAATACATTGATACATCAGTAAAAATTCAGTTTATGAGAGGTTTGGGTTCAACTGCTCCCAAAATATTTAGGCCATTTTATATGCTGAAAGGTGCAATTTATGCCATAGTCCCAGTTATTGTGTTCCTGGTCAGGGGAGCCAAGGATACTGCTATTTCAGCCGATACCAGAGCTTTCCGTGCATATCCCAAAAGAACTAACATGCACCCAGTTACCATTGGTTCGGTAGACAAAAGTGCGCTTGCTGTTATGACACTTGTTTTGCTTATAACCATATTAGCTGTAATCATGGGATTGGGTCGGGCTATACCATATTCAGGATAATTTAGGCATTTTGCTCACTGGGATTCCATAAAATATTATAATTTTCTTAATTTTTTTCAAATTTTAGAGTAATAATTTTTTATAAAAAATTATTTTAGTTAACTACAGCTGTAGATTGAATGAGCTATCCAGATTTTCCACAATGAACCATGCATAATTCCCTCAGAATAAGTATTGGTGATCTCCATACCTTGGGGGGGAATCATTGGATCTGTTCGTTTCCTATACCTTTCCTGCTATAAACTTCTTATATCCATTCTCGGTGTGGAGATTTGATTTTGAGATTTGGAAACAGTTTATTCAGAAATATCAGGTTATGATTTCTGTTAACCGTGTTAATATATACCTCTGGAAGTTATTATCTGTCTGATGCTTAAACTGCGTCGGTATTACCCTCTATCCCGTTCGCAAATGCTTCATGGATTTGTAGGCCAATTGAATTCCCTTATAATTTATCTTTTAAATCTAATGTTCTTTTTATACCCAGCATAACTGCGTAATTGCTAATTATGCCAATAGCAAGTGCCAAATGAAGATATGGAACGTAGGTTGTATATGGTATACTGGCTCGTAATGATATAAAGCCCATCCCAATAAGTCCTGTTATAGCAATTAGTGATGTATTTACAGTGGCCAGGGTTCTCAGTCTTTTTATTTCTTTAGTGAATGTATATGATGCTATAGCCAAGATAAAGAGCAGTATCCCCAGCGATATATGAATCAATAGGGCTACGGAATTTATGGGCTTTTCTGTCTGTGAAATATAAAAACCTATCATTATTTGTATAAATGTAACTCCAGAAGTGATCCATAAAATTTTTTCAATCCTATCCAAATTTAACTCACGAAAACCCTATAATTTCAATATAAATAAATGTATTCTATAAGATGATCTTATAGCAAATAGGTTTAGTGAGATCCTCCCCCAACTAATGAAGGAGGCTTCTCGCTCACGGTGTTAAAAAAATTATTAACTTATTGAGTAATACCACGGTGTTACAGAACTAGCGTCTATATAGCCACCGAAAAGAGCACTGTTATATGTTCCATGAACTAATACAATAGAGTT
>JAJZWN010000057.1 GCA_021846695.1 Thermoplasmata archaeon | reverse complement strand
CAATAAAAAAATTCACAGACCGAATAGAGCCATTTAAGGTATTCAACCAGTGGCTCGATGCAATAGGAGATGGAAAAATTGGTCGCAAGGCCATAGTTTATTATGGCGTGGGTGGTATTGGCAAGACAAGACTAATATCTGAATTGATGGCAACTGTAGACAGAAGAAACAGAATCCCCGGCGGTCTGACCATTAACGTCCTGTTTGCTGGCATGGATATACATGAATACAATTCACCGGCGGCTGTTTTGCTCGGCCTGAGAAAACAGATAAAATTTCCATGTGTTCTTTTTGACTATGGCATGGTTAAATATCTCTCCTCAATAGGAAAAACAACTGACCAGATCAGGGAATTCATACCGAAAAACAGTGTTATGTGGGATATAACTGGGGATATTCTTGAAGCAGTACATATTCCTGTAGCCCTCGTGGATAAGATTGCCATAATGCTGAGGGAAAGATCTTCTAAACAGTTTAAAGAATATCATGACGAGATAGATGCAGTTGATGCATGTGCCAGAAACCCAAACGAAATATCCGACAGGTTGCCCCATCTTCTAGGAATAGATATATCCATAGCATCTCATAATAAAAACTCAATTTTTGCCATATTCCTGGATTCCTACGAGTCAGTATATAAAAGACAGGATTTTGCATCCTTAAACAGTATTCCGGATGAATTCATACAGGAGATGGTACTCTCCTCAGACAGAACACTATTAGTAATTGGAAGCAGGGAATATATAAAATGGGAGCAGGAAGACCCATCATGGAATGAAATACTGGACCAGCATATACTTGACTATCTCAGCTATGATGACTCAGATTATTTCCTGAAATCCGTTCCGGTAGAAGATGAAGCTATAAGAAGGTCAATAATAGAGACCAGCAAGGGTCTTCCCTTATACCTTGACCTGTGTGTTGAAATTTATTTGAGAAATAAGGCAAACGGTATTTCTGGATATGATTTTATAATGCCAACCAGTGAAATAATACCGAGATTTCTATCACATCTCTCCAGTGATGAACGGACTCTCTTCACGGCACTATCCTACATACACTTTTTTGACTTTAATATTTTTGAAGTCCTGGTCAAGGAACTGAACATACCATTTGCCCTGTCAAATTTTGAGGAGATAACAGACCATTCATTTGTTCTAAAGGTTGAAAACACTGAAGGTATATACAAAATACACGACAATTTTTATGATTATGTAATAAACAATCCATCAATCAAGAGTAAAGTTGCAGTCATGGACCGCATATTTTCAGGGATGATAAAATACCTCAATGATAATAAAAGAAGTATTCCCTTTGATTCAATGTTACTATTCTACCCTAATATTATGAATCTTCTTCTTTATATGCCTCTCCAGAACATTGATGTTGGAGAGAAATTCCTTGAACTTTCCATATTTCTTATTGATGGTGGTTACTGGAACGTTGTGGGGAATATTTCTGGCAGGATTATGAATGTGCATCCAGACGATCAGAGAATGCAGTTCCTTTATGCTGCCTACCTCAGAAAAACGGGGATGCTACAGAAGAGCAGCGATTTACTGATGAATATTCAAATAGAAGATGGATTATTTGGCCGTTACAGCGACTATATTTCATATTACAAAGCCGATGTACTGCGGGTGATGGGAAGATTTTCAGATGCCAGAGACCTCTTTCAGGAAATATCCTCAAAATATAAAAGTGGTAGCGGTAATGAGCTTTATCTTAAATCCCAGATACAGATCGGTGACCTTACATTCCTGTCCGGTAGGTTTAGAGATTCTATGAAAATTCTGGAATCTGTATCAGGGGAAACGAACATGGATTCTGGTCTTTATCCAGAGTTGCTCCGGATAGAAGGCCATATTTATAGATTTAATTTCATGCTTGAAGAAGCTATTGGAAAATATTTTAATTCATTAGAACTGGCTAGAACTCTAAATATTCTTGGCCTGCAGGGAAAAATATACAACAATCTTACAGAATCATATTGCTGGATACAACCTGAGAAAGCCATTGAATATGGCAATAAATCCCTTGAAATTAATAAGAACCTCAATGCTCCAGTGGAATACGGTAAAACTTATGCTGCTATGTCCATAGCATGCTCCATGAAGGGAGATTTTTCCAGCAGTTTAAAGTACTCAGACTTGGCACTCTCAATACAGGAAGGAATAAAATATCCAGGAGGAATGCTTTATGCACAGGGATCCTACTGCATGATGTACCTGAAGAGTGAAAACCATGATAAATTCATGATGCATTACAGTGAAATGAAGAAGCTGGTACATAGACTTAAAGCAGTTAAATTTGCTATGATCCCCTATTATATATACCTTAATTCTCCTGAACTCAAATATATAGTAGAAAATATGCAGTGGATTGATTTCATCAAAACGTTGAATAATGTAAAGGCAATAATTGGCTCTTAGAACCAAAAGATAATTAATTTATTTGTATCTATTGAAGAAGTCGATAGTTTCCCTGTACTGCCTTATCATATGGTCTTTCTCAGTAAAGCCGTGCCCTTCCCTGGGATAAATTAGCAACCTTGCATTTTTTCTGTTTTCTTTCAGGAATCTGTAGAATTCATAATATTGGCCAATAGGAACATATGGGTCTTCCATTCCATGCATGAGGAGTATTGGTGTTTTGACATCATGCTTCATTCTTATTGCAGAGAATTTATCATATTTTTGGAAATCATAGGGATTCTGATCCATATGAATCCTATCCCAGTTATAGAGATTTGACACTCCATGAAAGCTGATCCAGTCAGAAATTCCAAAAAGTGATACCGATGCTTTGAATATGTCAGATTTCATTATGGCAAGTGCAGACATATAACCACCGTAGGAACCCCCTGTTATGTAAATTCTGTCTGTTTTTATCTTTCCCTCTTGCCTTAGATAATTTACACCTGTTATCACATCCTCGAAGTCCATTCCTCCCATGTCACCCCTGTTAGATTCTGCATATTTCCTTCCCATTCCTACGCTTCCCCTGTAATTGGGTAAAAAAAGAGAAAATCCGGCTCCAAGGAACATAGTAGTTCTGTCTATAAATGCCGGATATGAGAATGATGTGGGACCTCCGTGTATGTAAACAACCAGCGGATTATCCGGACTTTCTGACCTGAAAAAACCATAGATTTCTTTGCCGTCTGTGGATTTCCATTGAACCGTTTCTGAAGGGTAAGCCTTCAGTTTTTGCAGTTCCCCATTAATTGAAGATTTTACTCTTTTGCCAGGTTCAATTTTAACAACTTCTGCTACCTCCTTCTCACTGGAATATGCAAAAGCAAAAATATTGCCATTGGTTGAGAACGCAGGTGCAAATGCTGGAAATATTATTCCTGTCCCTTTCCATATTTCGCTCTCTGTATCAAGGTTCCTTATAGTAAATATACCTTGTTTGTTTTCAAGTGCATACATAGAATCCCCAGAAAACTCTATATGGGAATATGTAGAATCAGAACCCTCTGTGATATTCTTTACCGTCCCATTTTCTATTACTATAATATCTCCGGATATTACTCCCCTGTCACTCATTATGGATTCAAGGAAAGCTACTCTGTTTTTATGGACTTTTATCTTTCCAAGTTCACGGAAATCTGGATCATAAATCATTTCAACCGTACCATCCACATTTATCCTTGAAATTTTAGAGCTATACCAGCAGCTTTCCATTGGTTTCTCTGATGTTACTGCATATATGCTTTCTCCGTCTGTGTCAAATTCCCATATATGGATATTTTTGGTTATTTTCCTGATGCTTCCAGTCAAATCCAGGAGGTACAGGTCATTTAATGGTTCATTTTCCTCGAAGAAATAGGCGTCATCAGCTCCCTTTTTCTCACTTACTTTGGCAGTGAAAAGTATTTTTTCATTCATCCACATAGCTTGCTGGATGTTGCCTGTAATGCTGATGTTTAACTCTGACCCACCGGATCCTGTTATATGCAATCCTTTTTTATCTGCATAAAGGAGCCTGCCATCATTGGAAAAATCAATTGACACTATATCCATTCCCTCTATTATGTGGTCTAAGGTAAAATCCTCGTTGTATATGTAAATATATTTATGGAATTCTTTTTTCTTATACTCCCTGTAAATACAAGTTACAAGTGCTGCAACTTTATTTCCTGTACTGTCAACTATAACCTTTTCAATATTTTTTAATACCAGTAAATCCTCTATCTTATGGTCTTCCATCATTTTATAATTCAAATTCCTATTAATACTTGATTATACACTGCTGCATTTTTCAATATACCAGGCAGTTTGCCAATTCTTTGGAATATGTAGGTTCCATGCATTTTCCCTTTAAGAAGTATTCTCTACATGTTCATTAATAGGTCTATGGATTTTTTATATGCGTTCCTGGATTATTTTTCCCTGTTTTGAATTGTTTCTCACTTTCAAAATATTCACAGTTGTCACCTTTTATACACAAAAATTATAGGCTATATAAATAATAACAATATATGTTACATTCAATACTAAAAATGGAAGAAACTGGGAAGATATATATCCCAAAGAAAAGATAGAATTGTTCTATTCAGTATGCCAGATAATCCGGTTGAAGATTTAATTAAAATTGGAGAAAGCTTAAAAGATATTCCTATAGAAGAAATCAGGGGAGAGGTATATAAAAAGACATATAATGAAATAGACAGGCACTAATTTTTAAATGGCAATATTAACATCTTCAGAGTGATTTAAAAATTAAAAGGAGAAAAATTTAAACACTTTTAAAATGGTAATGCACTGTTTTAAAGAATAATAAAGTTAAGCTCTTTAGTTTTCAGTTGATCCTGTATAATCTATCTGATCCAAATTAACAGTATATATTAATGCAAAAAACACTATGGCATGAAATACAATAAATTATATAATTAAGATTGTATATATGGTTGTTTCAAAAAAGTTATATATAGTTAATTATTAAATAATATATGCAGCAATCGGATTTTTATGGAGAAATAAAAAAAGTAGTAAAGAGTCATCCAGCCACGAACAATAATTTTATTAACAGATTTTCCACAGGAGATATAACCGATGAGGAATTTAGACGATTTTCTATTGAGTTTTATCATTTTACGAGGGAATGGCCGGAAATTCTGGCACAGTTGTTGGTGAGCACTGAAAATGAAGAGGACGCCTATGAACTCACCGGGATCCTTGTATCTGAGCTGGGAAGTGGAGATTCAGGAAAGAGGCATGAACTGCTTTACAGGAGATATTTAAGGTCCATAGAATTAAAGCCCGAGGAACTGGTTAAAAGGGAACAGTTACCAACCACTAAAGCATGGCTTGACGGCATGAGGAGATATTTCTCATCAGATCACGCAAATGCATTAGGTGCAGAATTTGCCCTGGAGAATATGGCCATACCAATGTGGGACAAATTATTGCCCGGATTGAAAATAATGAAGGAACGGAAATATAACGACATGGACATGCTTTATTTTACATTCCACAGGGAATTAGAGTCAACACATGAGGATGCCATGGAGAATGTTATAGGAGTACATAGTAATGACCAGAAGGATAAATTCATAGATAGTGCGAAGGGAATTCTTGACCTGGAAGAAAAATTCTGGCTTGGATTGTCTGAGAAAAAATAAATTTTCTTAATAGAATAATAAAAAATTTTATAGGTATTAATCTCACTCTGGTTTCCATGAAAACTGATAATTTTTGTCCTTTATTGATTCAGCCTTTTCAGTAGGCAATAACCATTTATATGATTCAACCATAATTGCTACTTCATCTGTCTTCTTTGCTCCAATGCTGTTTTCCACAACACCTGGTTGAGGCCCGTGTGTCATGCCGTGTACATGCATTGTTATTGATTTCTCACCAACACCCTTTCTACTCATAAAATTGCCAGAGGAATAGAAAATAAGTTCATCTGAATCAATGTTATTATGGTAATATGGTACTGGTATTGCCCGTTCGTGGTAATCGAATAGCCTTGGCAGAAAAGCACCTATCATAAAATGTTTGGATTCAAATACAGTGTGTACCGGTGGTGGCATATGCAGTTTTCCCACTATGGGTGCGAATCTGTCAATATTTATTGTGAAAGGATAAAGATACCCATCATAGCCCTCCAGATCATTTACTGGATATTTTCTTGTTATCTTCAGATAGTAGCTTCCATAATCTACTATTACGTGATATTCTCCTTCACCATCACTGTTTTCATGAAATTCAGGTATTTCTATATCTCTTGTGTAATAAGGCATGCCTTCCTTTATCTGACCATATCTGTTCATATACTGACTGGGTATGTCAATATGGTCACTTGAAATAGTGAAAAAGAAAAATGACCTTTCATTCATTACTGCTCGGTAAGTTGTTCCCTTTGGAATGTATATAAAGTCACCCTTTCTGAATCTTAGCGTGCCAAATGGAGATTCTATAGACCCTTTGCCTGACTGCACGTAAAATACCTCATCACATAGGGCATTTCTGAAATACTCATAGGGTGTTTCATCGGTGTCAATTATGCCTGTGCCTGTTGTATCATTGAAAAACAGAATTTGCCTACCTGTATAAAAATTGTCAAGTTTATTCAGGGATCCTGTTTTTAGGTGCCTGTGCTCCATTAAATCCATAGCGGACAGTTTTTCCCTGTATTCAACAGATGTGTTTTCTACCTCTGCAGGATCATACCTGTGGTACAGCAAAGAATATTTTCCATCAAAAGCATTCAATCCGAATAGTTCCTCTTTGGGAATATTTAACCTATTATCATAGGTATGGCGCTGTTCAGGCACCTTTCCTCTTCTTACATAATAAACCATTTACACCACCCTGTTTACAAGATTACCAAGCTGTGGAGATTCCAGTCTTACTTCATCACCGGTTTTGAGCCAGCCGTATTTTTCCGGGCCAAGTTCCAGTATGCATCCAGTGCCAAATGTTCCACTTCCAATTACATCCCCTGGAAGCAGTGGTACTGATTCTGAAGCTCGCTCCAGAAGGTCATTGAAATCGAAATAGATGTTTTTTAAATTATCCTGTGAATACAATTTTCCATTAATATATCCCTTTAACTCTATATTGATTTTTCCATTTTTAAAACCCTTCATGATTTCATCCCTGGTAACAAGAAATGGCCCAAATGATGTGGCATAATCCTTTCCCTTTGCTGGACCAAGCATTACCTTCATTTCCTCTTTCTGAATATCTCTCAGGCTCCAGTCATTCATTATTAAAAACCCGAATACGGATTCCATACAGTTTTCATGGCAATCAATTATTTTCTTGCCTATCACGGCGGCAACCTCCATTTCATAATCAAAAGCCCTGCTTTTTTCAGGGTATTTTATGTCATATCCTGATGGATATACATTTGGAGTACATGAAAAATAGAATACTGGAAAATCATACCATTCCTTTATCATTTCCAGTCCTTTATTTCTTCTAGCATTTTTTACGTGATCCTCAAAGGCATAAAAATCTCTGACCGACCGCATATTTGGAATGGGTACACCGTATTTCGGATTTTCAGGTTCTATGGAATATCTTTCATCAGGTTTTAGATTTATAATTTTATCGTAAAGGGAATAAAAATCCTTTTCCAGATCACTTTCCTGCAATTCAAGCATTGGTGCCATCTCATAGTATTTTCCATTACTGTATATACAGTAACGGTAACTTCCAGAATATTCTAGAAGGCAAATTTTCATAGATTTCCCCTCAGAGCCTGTTCCCTTTCAATTGATTCAAAGAGCGCTTTAAAATTCCCCGCCCCAAAGGATTTGGCACCCTTCCTTTCTATGACCTCGAAGAATAGAGTGGGCCTGTCCGTAAGGGGTTTTGTGAATATCTGTAGAAGATATCCGTCCTCATCACGGTCTACCAGTATATTGAGTTCACGTAATCTGTCTATATCTTCATCCACATTTCCTACTCTTTCTGTCAGAG